>JBJKRP010000215.1:0-3837 GCA_046704565.1 Ignavibacteriaceae bacterium
CCTCTAAAGTAATTTACGATAGATCCAATTCAGCCGTTACAACCTTAACTTCTAAAGGGCTGAACTGGGATGAAATTTTCCAAAATGCAAAATGGTTCCACTGGACGGGAATAACCCCGGCACTGGGGGTAACGGTTCAGGAATCATTAAAGACAGCATGCAAGGCAGCAAGAAAAAATGGCGTTACTATAAGCGCTGATTTAAATTACCGTGCAAAGCTGTGGACAGCAAAAGAAGCACAGGAAGTTATGATCCCCTTGATGGATTATGTTGATGTCTGCATTGCAAACGAGGAGGATGCCGAAAAGAGCCTTGGCTTTAGTGCAGGAACAACCAGCATTGAAAGTGCGGAGCTTGATGAAAAGGGATACACCGAGCTTGCAAAACAGCTTAAGTCAAAATTTAATTTTAAGGCGGTAGCAATTACTTTAAGAGAAAGTTATTCCGCTTCAAGGAACGGATGGAGCGCACTTCTTCACGATGATAAAGATTGCATAGAGCCGTATCGTTCAAGGAGATACGATGTGCAAATTGTAGACCGCGTAGGCGGCGGCGATTCCTTTGCCAGCGGATTGATTTACGGCTTACTTAAAAAGAATAATACAAAGGACGCAGTTGAATTTGCTGCTGCAGCTTCATGCTTAAAGCAGACCATACCAGGCGATTTCAACCTGGTCTCAATTGACGAAGTTGAAAAGCTTGCTAAGGGAAGCGGCTCAGGCAGGGTTGAAAGATAGCCCTCAATAATCTCATTTCTAAATTTGCTTCAGACCTAACTTCAAAAAACATTCAAATAATTTTACAGTAATATTGAAAGAGGAGCTATGAATACTAATTTCAATACCGAAGAGGCAACAGTTTCAACTGAATCTGAAAGCCGGATAAAGATCGGCTCGTACAGATGGACTATCTGTGCACTATTATTCTTTGCAACGACTATAAATTATGTTGACAGGCAAGTTCTTGGAATACTTGCGCCAACACTCCAAAAAGATATCGGCTGGAATGATATTGATTACGGTTATATAGTAACAGCTTTTCAAGCCGCCTATGCAATAGGCTTACTTGTATTCGGAAGAATCATCGATAAAGTAGGCACAAAAATAGGCTACACAATTTCGATTGCCTTATGGAGTGTTGCGGCAATGGGGCATGCATTAGTTAAAACTGCTTTCGGGTTTGGCATTGCAAGATTTTCTCTGGGCTTAGGCGAATCCGGAAACTTTCCGGCTGCAATCAAATCAACTGCCGAGTGGTTCCCGAAGAAGGAAAGAGCACTTGCAACCGGACTGTTTAACTCCGGAGCTAACATTGGCGCCGTGGTTGCACCACTTGTTGTTCCTTGGATTACATTAACCTGGGGATGGCAGGAAGCATTTATCTTTACCGGTCTACTGGGTTTTATTTGGGTAGCGCTTTGGATTTGGAAATACGAAATTCCTGAAAGACATAAAAGATTGACAAAGGCAGAGCTTGCTTATATTAATAGCGATCCGCCGGAAGAAGAGATTGCAAAGATCCCTTGGCTTAAGCTCTTACGATACAAACAAGCCTGGGCATTTGTTATAGGTAAATTTTTAACCGACCCTATCTGGTGGTTTTATCTTTACTGGCTGCCGTTGTTTTTAAATAAAAGATATAATCTCGACCTTGCAAACCTCGGCTTGCCGCTGATTGTAATTTACACTATGACAAGCATCGGCAGCATTGGCGGGGGTTGGTTATCCGGAATTTTTATTAAGCGAGGATGGAGCATCAACAAAGGGAGAAAAATAGTAATGCTGATTTGCGCTCTGCTGGTTGTACCCATTGTCTTTGCTTCTATCGTTCCAGAATGGTGGGCTGTATTGTTAATCGGACTTGCAGCAGCGGCTCATCAAGGATGGTCTGCAAATATTTTTACAACTGCAAGTGATATGTTCCCCAAAAAAGCTGTAGCGTCTGTTGTCGGATTGGGCGGCATGGCTGGCTCTATCGGCGGAATGCTGATTGCTACTGCTGCGGGTTTTATTCTTCAAATAACCGGCGGGCAGTATTTGATTTTATTTATTATTTGCGGCTCAGCTTACTTGGTTGCGCTGTTAATCTTTCACATCCTTGCACCGAATATGGAAGTTGCAAAGATTTGAACGTAAAGTGTAACGCAAAATAATGTGTTGATTGGAAAAGTTATAAATCGAAAAAAAAGGGAATTATATGAACCTTGAAGAACTAAAAGAAAAATTTGCCAGTGTATCTAAGGACGAATACATAACCGTCTTTAATTTTGATATCTCCCGTCAGATGGAAGTTTATAATAACTCGGTTCGAGAAAAAAACGGGATCACATTTTTTATCGGTAAGGAAGGGCTGGAAAAATCGCTTTATATCCTTTACGATTCCGGAGAAACACTGCCGGCTAAGTTTAACGGCGAGGAAATTAATATTTCCAATGAGAAAAAATTTAAATTAAAAAAATGCGGCTTAAATCATCAAAACTCACAAAGCTTGCAGGAACTTTTTCCATTTGTAAAACCGGTGCCGCTTGGATTAACAAACTCATTCGGATTCGGCGACAGGCTCGGGCTTGCAAATGCGGGTCATATCAGGGCGCTTAAGAATTTCAAATTCAGACCAATCTTTGCTCAGCAGTCAATCAGGGAGCTTACAAGAACGCAGCGCACTGCTGAAGATGTTCTTGATGCAGCAGTTTGGGCAGTGTTCCAGGAAGGCTTTAAAAAAGGCTTTGGCGCAGATGCGGATCATTTAAAAACACATGAAGATATTGATCGATTAGCTGCAGCGGGCTTTCCCACGTTTACTTTCGATCCGGGTGAATATGTTAATAACGATGCAGATATCCTTTCCGAAGCCGAGTTAAAAAAGAAAGCTCAAGATATTCCCTGGGAAAAACTTAATGACAGCCTGCCTGCTTTAACCGCAAGATATCAAGACAAAAAATTCGAAATAGGGAATAACTTTGTAATACAGCCTTCGTTGATTGAGGTACTGAAAGCTGCGGTAAAATATAACGGAGCGGTTCTGCACATTAGCAGCTTGTACAATCATCTTGCGTCAAAGCTTCCCCGAGGAAAATTTGAAGTGGAAGTCTCTGTTGATGAAACAGATTCGGTAACCACTCCGTTCGAGCATTTTTTTATTGCAAACGAGTTAATAAGATTGAAGATAGAATTTGTAAGCTTAGCGCCGAGATTTATTGGTGATTTTGAAAAAGGAATCGACTATAAAGGCGACTTAAGCTTATTCAAGAACGAATATGAAAAGCACGCAAAGATTGCAAAGTACTTTGGAAGCTATAAAATAAGTCTTCACTCAGGCAGCGATAAGTTCAGCGCCTACGAGGTTATCGGCTCATTAAATACCGGTTACACCCATGTTAAGACAGCCGGGACCAGTTATCTTGAAGCACTTAAAGTTGTAGCTATTAAAGAGCCTGAGCTTTTCAGAAAAATTCTTGATTTTGCTGTTAGTCTTTATGATGTCGAAAAGAAAAGCTATCACGTTTCGGCAGATATGAAAAAAATTAAGTCCGGTAAAGAATATAAAGATGAAGAACTCGAAGCCTTGTTTAGTTTAAACGATGCCAGGCAGGCTCTGCATGTTACTTATGGAAGAGTTCTTACCGGGAAAGACAGCAGCGGCGGATATTTGTTCAGAGAAAAAATCTATAAGTGCCTGATTGAAAACGAAGAGCTGCATTACCGGGTCTTAATCAAACATTTTACGCGTCATATGGAGCCATTTAAATTAATCTGAAGAAAAATTAAAGGAACGAAAAATTATGAGCCAATATTCATTCGATCACTTAAAAGATAAAGCCTGCGTTATCAGCGGCGG
>JBJKRP010000216.1:0-3578 GCA_046704565.1 Ignavibacteriaceae bacterium
CATGTCTTGCATATGCAGCGCACAGAACAACAGCCGCTTGATAATACTTAGCAACAAAAATATTGAAGTAGGAATATTGCCTGAAGTCGGCGGGCGTATTGTTATTCTTAGAAAGCCCGGACATAAAAATATTCTAAAGGCAGATGAAGAGCAGTGGATAAATCCCGAAAAGCAGAAGCCGGAAATCTCACCTTTTAGTGATTTCAAAGCTTTCAACGGGCATATTACCTGGGTTGGACCGCAAAGCGAGTGGTGGATAAACCAAACTTTGAACCTCCAAAGAAAAACTGCTAAAGCGGATTGGCCGCCGGATCCGTATTTAATATACGGCAAAAATAAAATAATCAGCAGATGTGATACTTCGGTGAAAATGGTTGGACCGGAAAGTCCGATTAGCGGTGTCCGGATCTTTAAAGAAATATCAATTAATGGAGGTGGAATCGTCTCTGTAACAAGCACCGCAGAGAATATAAGAGACGAAAACGTTAGTCTGGATTTATGGATGCTAACCAGGCTTGACGGCTTTGCAAATGCCTATGTGCCGCTTCCGGAAAACGGAATATTAAAATTGGTGTACAGTGTAGACGAAACCATTGAACCGGTACCTTATAAAATTGTTAACGGATATTTTACATTCGCTCCGTCGTTTCCACAAAAGCCAAAGACCGAACAGGTTCAGGAAGTGCATTTATATCCTGATAAGAATTTTATCGCCGGCTTCAGCCAGGGACAAATGCTGATTATCAGGTTTAAAATGCTCGATAAAAATCTAATTCATCCGAACCATGGTTTGGTAGAGTTATATAATAATATAAATAATACCAGCGGTGACAAGCTGCTTGAACTGGAGGTACATACCGCATAGAAATCTCTGGCTCCGGCTGAAAAGATGTCACTGACTGAAACCTGGGAATTGTTCCCTTATCCCGGCAATCCGGGCTCTGATAATCAAATTAAATTTATAAATGACATCGAAATACTTTAATAAGAATTAAATGTTCATTCAAAAACAAAACAACGGGATGTTTATGAAAACAGCAAAATTGTTTCTATTAGTAGCACTATTCTTCGGCTGCTCTGCAGCTCAATCAGAAGGATATTCACAGGAGAAAGAAATTAAGATAAAATACTCTGGAGTTAGATCCTCGAGTTACGGCATTAAACCTTTTCCTTCAAAAGAAGGATGGGTTAAAGCAATAAATTCGATGCAGGAAAAATTTGAAGGCTCTGTTCCCACAGCAATTTGGATAGTGGGAGTAATGAAAGGTAAAACGTCAGTCTCGTTGGAATTTCCTTCCGATGGTAAAGAGGTTGACAATGTAGTTTTTGCAGAAAGCGATAAGCACGAGCCTTATCTGGATTATTTCGACAAAAACGGCATTAAAGTCTTTCTTCAGGTAGAACCTGCCGACGCCGATATGATGAAATTAATTGATCTTGTTCTAAGCAGGTATCAGCATCATCCCAGTGTGATTGGATTTGGCGTAGATGTGGAATGGTATAGAGTGAATGATAATCCCGGCACAGGAATGAAAATCTCAGATGAGCTTGCTGAGCAATGGGAGAAAAAAGTTAAATCCTACAATCCCGATTACAAATTGTTTCTGAAGCACTGGGATAATAAGTGGATGCCGCCTAAATATAGAGGCGATATTGTTTTTGTTGACGACAGCCAGATGTTCGACTCGTTCGATGCAATCGTAAAAGAATTTGACGGCGATTGGGCGGACAAATTTTTCCCCAACACTGTCTTTTTTCAGATAGGTTATCCCGCGGATAAAAAATGGTGGGGCACACTTGACGACCCGCCAAAATATTTGGGAGAAAAAATTACGGAGAATATTGAAAATCAAACCTGCGGGATTATCTGGGTCGACTTTACTTTGAAAGATGTTGTGCCTGTTGATTAATTTTTAAAAATCGGTTTTATAAATGAAGAATTATAAATTAGTAATAAGCTTAACTTTATTGCTTTTCATTTTTGCCGCTTTCAATATTAAAAGTGAAAGCAGTTCAAAGGGCAAAATTATCGGCGTAAAGATTTATGAGTATAAAGGCGATTTCAATTTATTATTTAATAAATGGAAAGAGCTCGGCATTAACACAGTATTTGCCGGTACCGAATTGTTATCGGATAGTGAATTTATATCTCTTGCTAAAAAGAATAATATTGACACCTATGTAATTCTACCGATATTTTTTTCGCCGGAGGACTTAGCAAAAGATTCTTCCCTTTATGCAATAACCAGGTTTGGTAAAATTGCCAATCAGGAATGGGTGAAGTTCGTTTGTCCTTCCGACGGTAAATATAGAGCCGGTAAGATTAAATTCATTTCGGACTTTGTCAGCAAATATCATCCTACAGGCATCAGCCTGGATTTTATCAGACATTTTGTTTACTGGGAAAAAGTCTATCCGGATGCCGATTATGATTCCCTGCCAAATACTTGATTTGACGAACGGTGCGTATCAAAATTTCTAAAACATATCGGCGCGGAATTACCTGCTGATGTTAAGACAGCACCTCAAATTTATGAATGGATTAAAGAAAACCACTTTAATGATTGGGTCGAATGGAAATGCAGTCTAATTACTGATATGGTAAAGAATATAGCTACGGATGTAAAAAAGATTCAACCTGACATTAAAGTGAATTTACATGCCGTTCCGTGGAGGCAGAATGATTTCAACGGAGCGGTTAAAAAGGTTGCCGGGCAGGATTTTAAAGCCCTTGCAGAATACGTTGATTATTTATCCCCTATGACATACTCGCATATGGTAAAAAGAAAACCGGAATGGATCCATTCTGTTGTAAAAGACATTCAAGAAGTCTCCGGCTCAAAAATATTACCGAGCATTCAAGTAGGCATTGCTTATTTGAAAGACAGCTTGACGGCATCCGAGTTTGATAATTGTTTAACCGAAGCACTGAAGGCGCCTTCGTCCGGCGTGGTTTTTTGGAATTGGGATGCTTTGGTTCTTGAAAAGGCTAAATATGATATTGTGAAAAGAAGATTTCAACAAAGCTTTGAAGAATAATTTCAACCGTTAAGATATAAATAGTAATTCAAAAAAAGTTAAATCAGCAGTATGGAAAACAATTATGAGTAGAAAAAATTCCTTTTTAATTCCGGTTTTATGTTTCTGGTTTCTGTTCTTTCAAAAAGAATTTTCGCAGACAACAATACTAAAATGGCAGGATGGAAAAGACGGCTGCGCCTCGCTCACCTTTGACGACGGCTCGATAAATCAATTTCGTTACGCCGTACCTTTGATGAACGAGAGAGGTCTGCACGCTACATTCTTTATTATTACCGGTGAAATTCCCGGCTCAAAGTATAAGCCTACTTTTGCAGGCAGACCGGTTCAAAAGATAATTGAAGAAAGCAAAGCAGTTCCGACTAACAAAAATAATTTATTCGAGCGGTGTTCTGCATTGTATTACCTTGCTCAAACCGGTAAGTATCCCCAACTGAAAAAATATACTGATATGGATGCTGCTGTCGGGGTTCAGTATGACGGCGGTAATTATAATGAAGTATATTCTATAATTGATAAGGCTTATAACATCTTAAGGG
>JBJKRP010000217.1:0-36768 GCA_046704565.1 Ignavibacteriaceae bacterium
AGTGAAGTACTTACCGGGCTGCAGCTTAATATTCTCTTTCAATTTTCTTATCTGCCATCAAAGACTTCAGCATGCGTTTATCACCCTTCAAGAAACCAATTCCGTCTTTAATTGTTTTAGCAGTTACCGGGTATAACACTATTTTATTTTTTCCCATTTTAAAAAATACTTTTGTCCCTGTTACAAAGCCGTACTTATTTCTTAATTCTGCGGGAATGGTTATTCTTCCGCCGGATAAAATGTTTCTTAATATCATAAAAATATTTCCTTTCGCATGAATACCTTTAATAAGGCGTGTTCATTAATTCTTACGATTATTATTCTTAAATTCCACCAGGATGATTTAAAATTTTCTATCTATTATGAATATAAACAAACAAATCGAATATTGGAAAAGCGGTTCTATTTCCGATATTGAAACTGCAGAGATATTGCTTGATAAAGGAAAATATCTTCACGGTTTGTTTTTTTGTCATCTTGCAACAGAAAAGATATTAAAAGCAAATTATGTAAAACATAATAAGTCGGTAGCCCCAAAAACTCATGATCTTATTTACCTTACCGAACATTCAGAATTAGAACTTGAAGAAAAATATTTAGAGTTTTTACCCGTATTAATGAAATATCAACTGGAAGGAAGGTATCCTGATTATTCCCCTTTGATTCCTTCCAAAGAAAAGCTAAATGATTATTTAAGCAAAACCAAAGATTTATTATTATGGTTAACGCAAAAGTTATAAAAATTGTTAAGGAATATCTCGATGAATTAGCCGGTAAAGGAATCGAGATAAAAAAGGCTTTCATATACGGCAGCCAGGCAAACGGTACAGCTTCGCCGGACAGCGACATAGACCTTATGCTTGTATCTCCTCTCTTCGATGATGAAACGGATAAATACATGCCGGCGTTATGGCTTTCAAATATAAGGACCGAAAACAGGATAGAGCCAATAGCAATTGGTGAAAAGAGATTTATTGAAGATGATGTATCGCCGATCATTGAGATAGTAAGACAGGAAGGCGTTGAGATTACAGCTTGAAATTAAGAGGTAGAATCTTTTGGATGGATTCCATCTCTGCAAACTAAGCGTAAAGCAGTTTTCTACCTTTAGGCTTTGGTATTTCCCTCCTCAACTATTGAGCAGTTTCTATCCATTCGTTTACTATTACGTGTACATTTTTATTTAAACAAATGCAGCAGGCTTTTTCACGCAGAAAACGGAGAGAAGCCTGGCGGATTTTTCACTTTCCCGTCCATCCTTGTTGACATTAAAAGGAAAGCGGTGTAAATTTATTCCGTGAGATAACTCAGAAATAAAATGGTTACGCGATGCTTTATCTCACCTGGTGGAGTTCTAAATAACATAAGGTCGATTTCTTTTTCGCTCTTCAATTTTGCTTTTTCATTTTTAGCTGCTTTTCCGGAAGGGCGGAAAAGCCGGAGAAGAATATGAGCAGGGAATAGAAGGGCTAAAGGCATATCAGGGATTCAGGGAAATTTGCGGTTATGAGATCCGGCTTCAATTCTCTACATAAAGCGGGCTTCGCTCTGGGATGAAGATGATCATGGGGCAGCAATGCTTTTCAAAATATCGTTCTACCTTACCGCCTGGATATTCCAACTATGCACTTAAGCTTTTTACCCTCACGATTTTTTGCGAGCCATTTCATTCTCTCGATCTGTTTCTAATGGACTTTTTTTTATAAAAGGAATAAAAAACTTTTTTATTACTACAAACTTTGCTCCTGCTAAAGCATCTTTATATATAGGGAATAATTTTAATGGTTATAAGTGAGCAATTCTTTAATGTTGCTGCACAATCATAATTAGGAGGTTAAATGAAAAACTTATTGAAGTTGATCGGGATCTTATTGGCGGCTTTCCAAATCGCCTCGGCACAAACCGTCATTACAGGTACACTTCTCGGGCATGACGGCAAGCAGATGCTAAAGGCGAATGTTATACTGAAGACTATGTTTCAAAATAAACCCGTCAAGATAATTGACGCTGCGGAAGACGGTAAATATAAAATTACCATCGACTCTTCGGGTATGTGGCGGCTGATCTTTGCAGGAGTTAATCACAGCAGCCACGTCGTCTTGCTCTACCTTGACAAGCCGGAGAAAATCGGGCTCGACGTGCAATTGAAGACCTATGATTATGTGGATCCAATCAGCGAAATAAAAATCGATGGACCTTTCAATGGATACAACTTCGGGTCAGCTATCCCGCTTCAGAAGCAGCCTGATGGTACATTCTCCGGTGAGATTGAAGCAAAAGCCGATTCTTTTTCTTACGAAATAGTAGGAATCACGAAAGATGGGCACACTATCAATGGGACTCAATCGGAGTGGTACGTTTGCGACTGGGGTGGCGATTACTTTTCGACCGTGACGCCGGTAAACGGGAAGGTCAAGATTGTCTTCGATCCTGCGAAGCTTGTAAAATCAAATGAGCCGGCGAAGGTGACCTTTGCAGACCCCAAATCGTTCGAAGCAAGATTTGCGGGGATATATGAAGACATTAGGCAAGAACAGAATGATGCCGTGAAGGCTGCTTCCGAATACAAAAAATCCGGTAGAAACTTGAACGGATTCAGATATGACTGGTCAAAGGTGCATGCCTCTATTATTAAACGCCTTGGAAAGGAGAATAATTCAATTCTTCGACAAGAACTATATTTGAACTATCTTTGGACATGTTTGTTGTATGCCGGCAAGGTGGACTCTGCAATTGTCCGGAAAGCATTTAAAGAAATTCCGCCGGCTTCTCTTATATGGCTGCAAAGCCCAACTGTAATGCTGTCTGCTCTGCAATATTTATCAGGATTGCCCGCTCAGGAACAGGACAACTACATTGAGAACGTGCTCAACGAGAACCCTTCTGTCGATGTAAAGTCAGAACTTCTTTATGCGCTTTGCATACGAGCAAGGCAGACCGGTGATAGCACCAAGCAGGCGACTTATTATGACATGCTGGTGAATAAATATGGAGACACGGATGAAGGAAAAGCAGCCAAAGCAACTTTGTCACGAATATCCAATGTCCGTGTAGGCAAGCCTGTACCGTCTTTCTCCATTGCGTCGCTTGAAGATTCCACGAAGTTTTTCACAAATGATACATTCAAAGGAAAATATCTCCTGATAGACTTTTGGGCTACTTGGTGTGGACCATGTGTAAGCGAAATGGAATACCTGCAGAAAGCTTACGATCAATTCAAGGACAAGAATTTCGTGATGCTTAGTGTCTCCCTTGATACGTCGCCTCAAAACGTAATAAAGTTTCGTAACGGCAAATGGAAGATGCCATGGAACCAGGCTTATGCCGGTTCATCGGCAGGTAAACTATCCAAGGACTTCGAATTCAATGGAATTCCGCACCCTATTCTTATCGATCCTAAGGGTATAATTGTGGCAATGGATGAAGATCTCCGCGAAGAGATGCTTGAGAAAACCCTTGAAAAATATCTGGGTAAGTAGGAGTGCGTGGTTATGAGATAGAGGTTTTGTAACAGGAAGAAAAAGCAAAAGGCATTATCAAGCGAAACTCCTTGAGCCTTATTTTTATTTCCTTATAATGCTTGCTTTTTCTTTTTTTAAAGATAACTTCTTATCCTTTTTTGAAACCTTAGTAACTAACCATAGTAAACGAACGGATAATCTTATTAGCTTATGGTTATGTACAGGCACAATGCAAAATTGACCGGAAATATTCATGGCTCTTCTTCTGCTATTAAAAATGGAACGCACACAGACGGCTCAAGTTCTTTAGAAATATTCTCAAGTATGTAGAGCATCTCCCTGTCGTTTATAATATCCATCTGCCTGAGCATGGTAATAATATTTTTACAGCTTGTTACCGCAAAGTTTATCTTCATCTTCTTTACCGGTCTCCCGGCGGAAAGTAAATTATTCAGTAGCGGATACTCTTTTTCCGTTTCCTCAAATTTCTCTGCGTACCTTTTTATGTTATTAAATTGTTCTTCAGCCGGGGCAACGGTTTCAATTGTAAAGTGTCTGTCGTAAAATAAATTCTTTGCATTCAAAAGCGAATTGCGGAACTGTTCTGTTTCGCAAAGGAAGTTGTTTCTTATCAATTTAAAATAGCGGGGATCAAGGTTCTGAACTAAATTAAAGCGGAACATTTCTCCAAATAAAAATGCAGGCTCATCAGGGTTCTTAAAAAGTTTTTCGATTTCGTTCCCCGGTGAATCAAACCGAACGCTTTCTGCCGAATTAAATACCGCCCGGTCAAAGATCATAAAAACATCTGCATATAAGATTGAATCACTTACGGTTTCAATCGTAAACAATGGGTCGGTATCAGCCAGGACTCTTACGGAAACTACGTTTTCTCTTCCGGGTGAAAAGGGAAGCAGGTCTTCCATTACTTTTTTACCGGCATTATATTCCATATAGTTTAATACAACATTCCGGACATGATCTATGAATTTTTTTGCCGTCATCAATACAATAAGATCGGCTTTATTCTTACCTGTCTGGTTAGACAGGGTCTTATAGCTTTCAACCGCACTATTGAAGCCTTCGGCAATATCGGGGTTGTCTTTGAAAATAATTGCGGCTTTTTGCCTGAGCAGCTCATACCTCTCTTCACCTTTTAATCCGTCCATATATCTCTTTAAATAAAGGGCATGAGAGCATCTGCCTGCCGAGAGCACTCTATCCGACAGCATAAGCGAAAGGCGGACCAGGTTTGCCTCGCACTCTAAACCGGTTTTACTATTATAAGAATTTAAAACTGCCAAATACATTCTCTGCCTTCTTCCTAAGCTGCTAAGAACGCAACGCTCATTGAAGGGATTTAATTAAAATTTGATCTTCTTTATGACTCGTCTTCCGATATTAAAAAAGGAATGCTCATCGACAGCTCAGCTTTTTTCGAAAGACTTTGAAGTATGTACATCATTTCTCTTTCGCTAATTATCTCCATCGTGTTGAGCATCTTCATTAAATTATCAATACTTGTTAGCGCCAGGCTTATCTTAATCCTTTTTTCAACGCTGCATGATTCTTTAAGTTTATTAAGAAGAACATTTGATTCAAAAACCTTTTCGAATTCACTGCCTTGCTGCATTACTTCGAGAAACTGCTTTTCAAATACCGGCAGGTTCTCAACCGAGAATTGAGTCCCGCACAATATTCCTTTTGCTTTCAAAAGAGTAGAACGGAAAGCTCCGGTTTCCGAAATAATACTGTCTCTTGCCGGTTTAAGAAGATCAAAATTTACTTCATTCACAGAAGTCATGCAGATTATTCCGCCGTAAATAAATCTTAACCCCGATAAGCTTTGAGGGGGATTATTTATCAAATCAGCCTCAGCAATTTTAAACACCCTTGAGTCGAACAATATTATGTCCTCATTGCTTAAAGTAAGATCTTTTATTACGCGGATATTCAGTTGGGGATCGATGTCCGACAGCAGAACCGATACTACCTGATCTTCATGTTCTTCCGAAAATTTTTTCAGATCGCCAATATTATGAAGATCTGAAATCCGTTCGAAAAACTCAAATATTTTTTCTTGAGCATGGTCTATATACGGTTTCAATTTCATCATCCCCAGAACCATATCATTCGTCTTACTTTTCTTTCTCATCATAGATAAATACAGATCGGCTCCCCGGTTAACTACTTCAACTAATTTAGGATCATCACCGTACATAATTTTCATGTTACGCTTAATGAATTCCATCTTCTTAGCTAAGCTTAATGACTCGTAATAATTTTTCAGGGAAAAAAAGAATGATGTTACGCCGGCAATTTCCACTTTGTCGGACATAAGTAATGCGAGACGAATCAGCAGCGCTTCTTTTTCAATTTCGCTGTCTTTCATCTCTTTAGTATTTAATATATCTATATACAAAAGTCCCTCTTTTTTTTTGCAACTTAAATATCCTAAATATTAAGTTCAAATGCGAAACCGGAACTTCAGATATTTATAATGCCGGGGACTAACCTCAATCGGAGTACTCCCTACTTCCGGAAGCCAATGGAACGCGGATATTTCGACAAGCTCAACAACCTTAAGCTGGTTGACACAGATTCTTCTAATCGGTGTAAATCCGTGTTATCAATGAAATTAATTCTCAATTTATTTTTTTATATTGTGCCACTTCTTGCGGATAAGTCTTTTAAAAATGAATAATCTTTACATAAAAAAAATTAAACCGGCGACAGAAAGGAAAATTAACAAATGACGGCAGGACATTTCGGCTTTGCAGCGGCTGCAAAATCCAAAGAAACCAGGGTACCGCTTTGGGGACTAATGTTAAGCACCTATTTACTGGATATAGTTTTTGTAATACTGGCATCCGCAGGCATTGAAAGCTTTACCGAAATAAATCCCGGACATCTTAAATACGGAGGAGTAATTATTCACGCATACTATAGTCACTCATTAGCCGGTGCATTAATTATATCAGCATTGGCAGGGTTTGCTGCGGCGTGGAAGTGGGATAAGAGAGGCGGGATTGTGATCGGAGCGGTTGCCTTCTCGCACTGGATATTAGATCTGATCGTACATAGACCCGACCTTCCGATACTGCCCGGCAATGCCGGTAACTTACCTTTATTAGGATTCGGATTATGGAATATTCCAACGGCAAGTGCGCTGCTGGAATTAATAATTGTCCTCGGAGGAACTTATCTCTATTATAAAAGCGCTGTGAACGCGCCTAAGGCAAGGGACAAGAAGGAAGGACCGCCGGCAAGAGCCATATTATCTGCAGGCGTAACCGGGCTTCTTTTACTCATGCTCTTAATCTCAGATGTTTTTACGCTGTCCGTAGGATTATCGTTATTGTTAATGATATTATTAATTGTCTTATGCGGGTGGCTTGATTCACGCTTGGGATGGAATTCAAAGCCGGAGGATGATGTAATTGGAACGGTAAAAGCAACGGGTAACGCATAACGGGAAAAGAATACATCATCAAAACCGGAGCCCGGTTAGCATCCGGGGAGAACGGTATTATTATCTGTTATTCCCGTTTTTCCAGCTATTTTACTTAGTCTCGATTTTATCTGACTTGCTCATTGCATTCCGATTTATTGAAATTCAATCTGAGCTTGTTGAAACAAATGCCGGTATCAGGAAGCTACCGGGAACTGTATTGCAAAATGACAGCACCAAAGAAGTCATCTATACTCCACCTGTTGGAGGAGAAAATATTCGTAATCTCTTAAAGAATTTTGAAGATTATATAAATTCGACGAACGGTATCGATCCGCTTATTAAATTAGCCGTACTTCATTATCAATTCGAATCCATTCACCCATTCTATGACGGTAATGGGCGGACTGGTAGAATAATAAATGTCCTATATCTTGCACTAAATGAATTGCTTGATATTCCTATTCTATATTTAAGCAGCTACATAATAAAAAACAGACCGGGTTACTACCGTTTACTTCGAGAGGTTACATACAACAAAAGTTGGGAACCCTGGATTTTATACATGCTCGAGGCAATAGAATCCACAGCACTTGATACTTCATTAAAAATTAAAAAGATAAAAAAGCTTCTTGATACAACTGTTCTTGAAGTGAAAGAAAAACTTCCCAAAATTTATACTAAGGAATTAGTCGAGCTTCTTTTTAACGAACCCTATTGCAGAATTGGAAATATTGTTTCAAGCGGATTAGCCGCAAGAAAAGCCGCTGGTATTTATCTCCGGGAATTAGAAAAATTGAATATCCTTTCAAGCAAAAAAATTGGAAGTGATGTTATTTTTATAAATAACAAACTTTATAATCTATTTAAGAATAAAAAATAGTATGTGTCTCTTAGACACATCAGATGTCCCGCATGTGTCATTTCCATATAAAATGATACGTGCGTGAACTTACGTGTACCCGCTCGACACATATTGACCGATACATTCGCCCAAAAAATTAGAAATTTTATGCATAGGTTTATTGAAGTAAAAAAAACTCTCAAAGTTTTGTAAGAATGACGGTTATTGGCGGGTAAATTCAAAATTACAATAACAAGTCAACTATAAGTATATGGGCTTAACCATTCACTACAACGGCAAATTTAATGAGAAAGCTTCTCTTGCCGGAATGATAGAAGAAGTAAAAGACATTGCGGAAATTTATAACTGGCAGTACACTATTTATGAAAGCCAATTTCCTGAAAGATCTTCTGACAATGATTCCTTTCCCAAAGGGATGGATTCCCATAACGAAAACATATACGGTATTATTTTCTTACCCCCCGAATGTGAACCTGTCTTCCTGACTTTTCTTTCCAACGGAAGAATGAGTGGTACGGACCATCTAATATTTTTCGGCAGCCCCGGAAAAGAATATAATGCCCACGAAGGGGACAAATACAAATAGCCGTGGGTGTGCAACCCACGGAAAAAATAAAATAAAGAATAAACCGAACCCTGAAAGCCTGCCAGCCTATGGCTGGGATTCAATAATTCCTTTTTCTTATCCCTCAATTTTCTATACAATTTATTATTTTAGAAAATTTCTGCAAATAATCAGCTTATCATGGAAAAATATCTCAATTCTTTTGGTATTTAGTCCTTATTTTGGAAAATAATTTCAGTCCATTCTTCTTGGAAAATATTACAAATATGTTTGCTTATTATGGAAAATTATTACAATTTATGTGCATATTAATAAATATTCTGGAAAATTTATACCCTGTTGGGCATAATTTCAACGGAGAAGGAAATGAGTGAATTAATATTTGCATCTGCTAACCGCCAAGAAGCATATAAGATCACCAAAATGTTTCAAGAGAAGAGGCTTCGTAAAATAGCTCCAAGAATTTACTCAACAAATCTTGACGTGAAGCCGGCAGAAATAATTAAAAGAAATATTCTTGAGATACTTGGCAATTTATATCCTCAATCTGTTTTAAGCCATCGCTCTGCTTTTGAATTTAAACCGACATCAACAAACCAGATTTTTGTAACGTATTCTTACACAAGAAAAATTAAACTGCCCGGTGTAACCATAAATTTTCTTGAAGGAAAAGGACCGGTTGAAGGTGATAACAAAATGATTGGGGAATTATTTGTTTCATCTAAAGAAAGAGCGCTCCTGGAAAATTTACAAATAACTAAAAAATCCGGACCTGATTCAAAATCATTGAGCCTTCCTCAAATAGAAGAAAAGCTGGATGACACTTTAAGAATCAATGGAGAAGAAGCATTAAACCGTTTGCGCGATAAAGCAAGGACACTATCTGGAATACTAGATATGCAGAAAGAGTTTGAATCGCTAAACAAAATTATCGGCGCTTTGTTTGCAACTAAGCCTTCAAAAATATTGAAATCTAATTTGGCTTTATCGCGTGCAGCCGGTTTACCTTATGATAGAAATAGAATTGAACTCTTTGAAATTCTTTTTAATTATTTGCATAACAAAGAATTTAAAGAACTCCCGGAGAAAAATTTAACACTAAGTCCATTCAGAAATTTTGCTTTCTTCGAAGCCTATTTCTCAAATTACATTGAAGGTACTGTATTTGAAGTTTCTGAAGCCAAGAACATTGTTGATACCGGCGTTCCTTTGCCTAACCGTGGAGACGATTCACACGACATTCTCGGTACCTATCAGATAGTGTCCAATAGAAACGAAATGAAATTAATTCCATCTGATGCTGATGAATTCTTAGGACTTCTTCAATCAAGACATAAGGTATTGCTCACTTCACGCGTAAGCAAGTCCCCGGGTCTGTTTAAAGAAAAAAATAATAGAGCCGGCAATACCTTTTTCGTTGACTATAAACTTGTCAGAGGTACTCTTTCGCGCGGCTTTGATTATTACAAAGTTTTATCAAGTCCATTTGCTCGTGCTGCATATATTATGTTTCTCGTAAGTGAAGTACATCCCTTTGAAGACGGCAACGGAAGAATAGCAAGAGTTATGATGAATACAGAGCTCGTAAATAAAGATGAATCAAAAATCATCATCCCTACTGTCTATCGTGATGATTACTTACTTACTTTAAAAAGATTAACCAATCAAAAGGACCCTGCACCCTATGTTGAAATGCTTTCCAAAGCTCACTTCTTTAGTGAAAAGCTTCACTTTGAAAACTATGATGATCTCTATAATTACTTAAATACACACAATGCCTTTTATGAATCAGATGAGGGCAAACATCTAATAATTGATTAATGACTATTAACTGGCAGATACGACGGCCTGTTCGCTAAAGCAATTGAGAAGGCGGATTATTTGGTGGATAAATAAATGAGCTCATAAACGGCTCATTCGGCTCACGATTGGCTCATAAAGGTATCATTTTCTTAATTCCAATAAATACACCAAAGACGCCATAAAGCAGTCATAATGCCGCCTCTTACTTGGCAAAGAATGGCGATTATTTGGCAGATAAATTAGAATATACTTAAGGATTCAAAATGGGCTTAACAATCCACTACAATGGCAAATTTAATGCGAAAGCTTCTCTTGCCGGAATGATAGAAGAAGTAAAAGACATTGCGGAAATTTATAACTGGCGGTATACAATTTATGAAAGCCGATTTCCAGCAGGCTCTTTCGATAACGATTCCTTTCCCAAAGGGATGGATTCCCATAACGAAAATATTTATGGTATAGCTTTCTCACCACCCGAATGTGAACCTGTCTTACTAACTTTTCTATCTAACGGAAGAATGAGTGGTCCGGACCATCTAAAATTTTTTGGTCATTCAAAAGATGAAGTGGAAAGGAAATATTTATATATGCTTTCGATAAAAACACAGTTTGCGGGGAGCGATATTCATAAGCTTATAGTTCACCTGCTTAAATATATCAGCAAGAAATATTTCAAAGAATTTAACGTAATAGACGAAGGGAGATATTGGGAAACCGGTGATGAACAACTCCTCGAAGAGACTTTCAAACGTTATAACGACCTACTTGATTCGGTTAGCTTTTCCCTATAAAATATTCCCCCGGAATTAAATGAAACATTTGAAGAATATTTCAATCGCATATTAAAGCTAATTCATAACAAGCATAAACAATAAGTAACGAATAACCGGCTACATACCAAAAAACACTGCGCATTAGTTTCTCAGTAGGCAAGTTTAAATTAAACTTACTATAACAGACATGTCATAAAAACTATAAATTTTAGCTTAAAATTTTTGCCATGGTTGCTATTGTCAGCTAAGTAATTTAGGGCTAAATAGGTCGATTTGTAAAAAAGTCATCACATCCCTTTAAAAGAAAAAAGTGCGAAAAATAATTTGTTTTCGCACTCCAAGTGCACCCTGCCGGATTCGAACCGGCGACCTGCTGATTAAGAGTCAGATGCTCTACCAACTGAGCTAAGGGTGCGGGGCAAAATTAATACTTTTCACTGTGCTTTCAAAACTTTTCCGTTTACTTTCAGACGGTTTTATTGTAATTTTTTCTATCCGGTATTAATCAATTGCGTACTAATGAAAGCAGACTTAACCTTTGCAGATAAAGCTCTCAGCTTCTTCCTAAATCTTGCTTCTCCGTCTAACCTCCCGAAAAATATTACCACATTGAATCCATATAAAACCGGCGTGGTACGCGATGCCGTTCAATCATTCTTTAATAAGTTCTTCAACGATTTTAAGGAACGTACGCTGGCTCTCGGCATAAATCCCGGAAGATTCGGCGGCGGCATTACAGGCATCCCGTTTACCGATCCTATCGCGCTTGAAAAATTCTGCGGTATTAAGAATGTCTTTCAAAAAAAGAAGGAAATCTCCAGCGAGTTTATTTATAAGTTCGTTGAAAAGTACGGCGGCACCGAAAAGTTTTATTCCGGGTTTTTTATCAGCGCACTCTACCCGCTTGCTCTAATCAAAGACGGATTAAACTATAACTATTACGATGAGAAAAAATTATACGGCATGCTAAAACCTTTCATTACGGAAACTATAAAGACTCATCTCGAGTTCGGTTTGAAAAAGGATTTTGTAATATGCCTTGGAAGAAAAAACAGCGTCTACCTGAACGAAATCAACGAGGAAAATAATTTTTTCAAAAGGATAATCATACTGGACCATCCAAGGTACATTATGCAGTACAGGAGAAAGTTCTTAGATAAATATCTGGATGATTACATTACAGCCTTCAACAGCCGCTAAGGCTTTGCATTAAGTACTTAATCCTGTCTTACAAGCTTATCCAGAAAGGCTTTTAATGCCTTATTAAAATATACCGGGTTCTCGACCGGCGACATATGGGCAGCACCCGGAACGATTACAAACTCCGACGTCTTAATTTTTTCCGACATTTCTTTCATAGCCTGAGGCGGGGTAAATTTATCATACTCTCCGCAAATTATGAGCGCCGGGATCTTTATCTTATTAAGATATGCAGTCGTATCTGTTCTTCCCTGCATTGCAAGCAGACAGCCTTTAACGCCAACAGCATCGGAGGTAAGCGATCTCTCCAGAGTCTCTTTGTATTGAGGAAGGCTCTTTACGGAATTTTCGGAAAAGCAGGTTGGTACAAAACCGCCGACGAATCTTTGCACCCCTTCCTCGTTTATAAGCTTTACACCTGCAGCCCGCCTCAGCTTTGTATCGTTGTTATCTGCTCCGGGTTTAGTATCGCAAAGAACAACAGCGCTAAACATTTCTTCCATTCTCTCTATGGCTCTTAAAGCTATATATCCTCCCATAGAAAGTCCGCAGACTACGGGCTTATTGATTTTTAATTCTTCTATGATATATTTAAGGTCATCAACAAAGGATTCCATTGTAAATTGACCGCCGCCGGCAGGCGAACTCCCTAACCCGCGGCAATCATAAGTTAAGCAATAATAAGATTCTTGCAACGCTTTAACCTGGGAGTACCACATATGAGCTTCATAAGGGAAGCCATGTATAAATATGACAGGCAAATTTTCGGGATCACCATAGCCATACACCGCTATGCCGTTTATTACAGTTTTCATTGTCATCAAAATAAATTAAAAATTATTTTAAAATAAAATTAAGGATTAAATGATGAAAAATAAATTTATTTTTTTTTTGGCGGCAGCCTTTGTTCTTAATACAGGGTTCGTTATGGCACAGAAAGATACTTTGAACGTCTGGATTCCAACGGCTATAACCGGTCTTAACGTAAGCCAGCTCGCATTAAGCAACTGGTCCCAGGGCGGCGAGAACTCTTTGACCTGGACTTTGACCGCAAACCTTGGTGCAAAATATATTACCCCCGTATGGACTTTTAAGAACAGCCTGAAAGTTGCCTACGGCAGAACAAAGCTCGGCGGAGGAGACTTTAAAACCAACGACAACGAGTTTTATATGGAAACCGTTCTGTCAAGGTCCCTCGGCTGGGCTGTCAATCCTTTTGTCGGCAATACAATCCGCACCACTGTAGCGCCAGGATATACTTACTCCGGCAGCACTGCAACGGAGATTGCAAACTTTTTCGATCCGGGCTACGTTACTCAAAGCTTAGGCTTTACTTACGACAGGCTGACAAACTTCAATACAAGACTTGGAATAGCCGTGCAGGAAACTTTTACAAACAAGAACAGGCAATATTCCGACGACCCAACAACATCAAAGGTTGAGGCTTTCAAACTTCAAACCGGCTTGCAGTCGGTTTCCCAGGCAAAGTTTGAGATACTTAATAATCTTTTGTTTACAAGCAATCTAACTCTTTTTACGAGTTTTAAGCATCTTGATGTTTGGGATGTAAGATGGGATAATGCATTAGTAGCAAAGGTTAACGACTGGATAAACGTCAACCTCGGCTTCCTTCTCATTTATCAAAAGGATGAGTCGCCGACGGCGCAGATGAAACAGACCCTGCAGCTCGGTATCGTGTACGCTATACTTTAGTGGATGCGCATTATTATTTGCCAAAGACAAATGTGGTCATTTTCGGTAAAATACTTATTGATTTAATTTCATATATTTAATAAAAGATTTTTTTGACTCATGAAGATTGCATTTATAAGTTCTGAAGCAGTTCCGTATGCTAAAACCGGGGGGCTGGCAGATGTAGCCGGCTCTCTCCCTAAAGCGCTTGAAAGGCTGGGCTGCCAGGTAAAGCTCTTCATTCCGAAGTATCACTCAATTAATGAAAATGAATTTAATCTCCGCTACAATTGGGAAATAGGAGAAATACCTGTAAAGATCTCGAAGCATACACGCTCTGTTCATGTCTATCAATCCGTGCTGCCGTCATCATCAGTCGAGACTTATTTTATAGACTGTCCTCATTACTTCCACCGAGACCAAATCTACACCGACGGATTTGATGAGGATGAAAGATTTATTCTATTTAACCGCAGCGTTATTGAAACGCTCCAGAGATTAAAATGGGCGCCCGACGTAATACATTGCAATGACTGGCAAACCGGGCTTACGCCTCTCTACCTGAAAGAGAACTACGCCTGGGATAAACTGTTCGACGCAACTGCAGCATTATTTACAATTCATAATATAGGCTACCAGGGAAGATTTTCCAGCCTTGCTGCAAAGAATGCGGATATCCGGGATGATCTGTTTTATCCCCACAGCCCGGTTGAATATAACGGCGATTTTTCTTTTATGAAGACCGGCATAATGTTCTCGGAAATAATTAATACGGTAAGCGAGACTTATGCAAAAGAAATTTTAACGCCGGAGTTCGGTGCCGGCATGGAGGACGTCCTTCAGCAAAGAAAGGAAGACCTCTTTGGAATTTTGAACGGGGTAGATTATTCGGAATGGGACCCCGGGACGGACAGATTCCTGCAGCATAATTATTCAGCAGAAGATTTATCAGGTAAGAAAGAGAATAAGAAATTCTTGCTTAAACAATTCGGAATGAACTTCAAAAAGGAAGTTCCTCTTATCGGTATTGTTTCAAGGATGGTAAGCCAGAAAGGCTTTGATTTGTTTGAGCAGGCATCCGAGGAACTAATGAAGCTCGACGCCCAATGGATCATCCTTGGCAGCGGTGAAGAAAAATACGAAGAGATGTTTATGAGCCTTCATCAAAAGCACCCGGAAAAAGTAGCAGTTTATATCGGCTTTAACAGCGAGCTTTCACACATTGTCGAGGCAGGCGCGGACATATTCTTAATGCCGTCGCTTTACGAGCCTTGCGGTCTTAACCAGATATACAGTCTTAAATACGGTACGGTACCCATCGTGCGAAAGACCGGCGGGCTTGCTGATACAGTACGCGATTGGTTTGAATCAAAACAAAGTCCGGATGGCGGCAACGGCTTTTCTTTCTACAATTATTCCCCGGAGGACTTCTTTAACAGCGTTAAAGCTGCCCTGGAAATTTTTAAGAACAAAAAAGTCTGGCAAAGAATTCAAACTAACGGTATGAAAGAAGACTTTTCCTGGGACGCCTCGGCAAAGAAGTACATGGCTCTCTACAATCTTGCTATAAAAAAGAAGACGGCAAAATGAACGGGAATAATCTTAAAACCGGTAATCCCTCCCCTGATCTGAAGAACGCAAAACTTCACAGCCTGACTGAATCCAACGGTAAAAATTTATTAATACAATGGGGTTTTAAGTTTACTGCCTTTGCAGACAGCAAGGAATACCGCAAGCTTTGGGAGGATAAGACATATCAGCCGGACCTGATACTAGAATATAAGGGAAAGAAAGCTATTATTAACTGGCTGGGAAAGCGTCATGCATCATGGAGAATAATTAAAAATGAGATTTCATGCTATGAAAAATTGCAGGAGGTTTTGGGCTGCCCGCTGTTGATCTGCTTCGCAGTATTTGACAGGAACAATTACTTCCAATACTTCCGGTTCGCAGTTGCCGGCGTTCATAAATATGTTCCGATTAATATGAGGGCAAGCGATCCTGTGGAGATCATTGAATTTGAAAAAGAATTACCCGAATTTACGAAGCCTAATATATTAAAGTATCTTTCTTAACTTCAGCTAAGCTTCTTCGAATCCAGAAGAGATAGTTAATGAATAACAAAAGACTCATAGACAGCGTAGAGAGCGTTTTCAGAACGTCGGGCTCGCCGGAAGAGCTGTTCGATGCATTTCGTACAGCAATAGAAAACAAGATTAAAGATGAGGAGCTCTACAAAATCCTTCTCCGCAACAAGGCTCTATCAATTGATGAAATTTCAATGTATGCGGAAAAGATATGCAGCGTGTTCCCGGATCTATCGTATAACATTTTCTTTTGTGTCGGTCAGCTACTCGAATCGATCTCTTCGTACGGCAAGCATAACGAAAAGGCGCTTGCTTATTTTATGAAGGCGGCAGACGCATTACCTGCATCAAACGAGCCTTATCTTGCAATAGCCAAAATGTATAACGGCGATTACAACATGCCGAAGTTCGAGATAGTTGCCCTGGCTGTAGAAGCCGGAATTTCAAAAGTCGAAACCAAGAGCCCGCTCTGCTTTGCATTATCAAATTTATACCTGGACCGCGGAGATAAAGAGAAAGCGCTCAGCTATCAAAAGCTGGGAGAGTTATTTCAAAGAGACGGAAAGTAATTCTAATAGTCATATCCTATAGAAAAATAGAATTCCGTGTCGCCGAAGCTCAACGGATTTCCCGGAAGGTTCTTAACAAACATAAAACTCTTGCCGACTGAAAAATCCGCCGGACCTATCGGCGTATCGAACGAAAGCGAAAGCCCGATGCCATGCTTTAAATCTTTTAGCCTGATGGCTTCCGGTCCGGGCCAAACCGAGCCGAGATCGTATCTTGCTTTAAAGTATGTATTAAAAAAAATCTTGAAAGGCAAAAGATACCTGTACTCTAACGACGCCAGGAAAATTTGCGTACCTCTAAATTGATTATCTCTCATACCAAAGAAAGAATCCTGCCCGCCAAGAGAATATTGCTCGCTCAAAGGTAAAGTCTTATCGCCGATCCCGATCATCAGCCGTGGAGAAACAGTACTGGAGTTTGCAAACGTAAAATAGCTTTTGTAATCAAAGCTGATATTCGTAAAGCCGACATCGCCGCCCCAAAAAGTCTGAGCCGATTCATATTGTCCTTTGAGATACATTCCTCTTAACGGATAGGGATATCGATCCTGCGTATCGATCGTCGAACTGACTTTAAGGCTTACTATCCTGGTAGTCGAGGGACTGAATACTGAATTTTGAAGGCTTCTTATTTGATCGAACTGATATAGACCCTCAAAAATCAAGTTGCCGAATCTTTTTACCTGCGTGCCGATGGCAACAGAACCACCGTAAAAAATCTGCCGGTATTCGCCGTTCTGCCGGTATGAGAATTTACGGATCGAGGTAGAGGGTACATTCTCGTATGTATAAACATCGTTGAATCTGTAAAAGGCATTTATCTTATAGGTAAGATAAGTATCAAAAATGCGGTTGGACTTATGCTCAATTTCAAATGCCCGGTTCCTTCCGCCCACTAACATCAACAGACCGAGTTCGGTACCGCTGCCGAATAAATTATCATCTACAAGATCAAGGCTGAGCTGGGCATTATATTCGTTGTCATCTCTAAATCCCAGACGAAGCAGGCTCGATTCCTTTTCTTCTACACGGACATTAAGTACATTTCTGCCGTTTTTATTTTCTTCATTAAGATAAACTTCGTTAAATAGATTTGTGCTTCGAAGGTTTATCAGTCCTTGCTTTATCTGTTCATAATTAAAATATCCGCCTGCTTTAACAGGCAATTCCCTGGTTATTATCGAACGGTTGGTATGGCGGTTGCCGGTAACAGAAATCTCATCTACTCTACCTTCATCAAAAAATATTTTAAGATCACCCGACTGTTTATCAAACTTTATTTTTGTAACCTCTGCAAGAGAATACCCTTTTTGACGATAAAGGTCCAGCGCGCTTATTGCATCCGAATAAATCGATTTTGCGTTATAAGGCTTGTCGATCAGTTCATTAAAACAATCAAGAATCGTACTTTTATCAAACAGTGTTACTCCTGCAATATCTACCTTCTTAACGACAGGATTATAGTAAGGTATAAACCTTACGCTTGAATAGTCGGGATATACATTTATCTCAGCTTTAATATCCTCAAATGATCCACTCGAATAAATTGAACACATATCTTTTAAAATTTCATAATTGGAAACTGAATCTTCGGTGGCATACTTTTGAAGATACGGCATTTCTAAAGACGAAGCATTGCCGTTAACCAGAACATTTTTAATAAAATATTCCTTCGTGTTCAAATTCTTTTGGAAGATGGAATCCAGTTGTAGTTTAATCTCCCCGATTTTTGGCAGGACCGATTTATAACCTTTGATTATCAAGGAATCCGGGTTTGAAAAGTCATCAATCTGGATATCATCAAGATCGGGAGCTATTACGGCGTTTGCATACCTTAACTGATCCTCATTCAAACGCCGCATAGGAATGCTTACAACCTGGTCTGCCACATCCCATGGCAGGGACAGTTCTCCTTCGGGATGAAGGTCGCTTGTGGTATTTACTGCAATTACATAATCCGCGCCCAGAGCCGACGCAATTTTAACCGGGATATTTGCCACCAACCCGCCGTCGACTAAAGTAAGTGAATCCATTTTTACGGGTGCCAGGTAAAACGAAACACTTGAGCTTGCTCTCATAGCCTCGCTGAGCGAACCGCCGTCTAAAATAACCGGCTTACCGGTAACAAGGTTTGAACAAACGGCGCGGAACTTTGTGCGTAATTCATCAAAGCTTGAATCGACATGTATAGGTGCCTGGAATGAAAGAAGATTCAGAAAGTTGGAAATCTTTTGCCCGCTGTTTAACGACGTAGGTAAAACAAGGTGAAAGCCTTTTAGCCTTAAGGCAATAATCGCTTTGTCTTCGCTGATTTTTTGATCGACGAACAAATCGCGCCTGTTTGTCTCTCTGTCGGAAGCAAGGAGATTGGTCCAGTCTGTATTTATTACAATTGAATCAAGCTGATCGAGACTGTAGCCGGCGGAATATAGACCTCCTATAATACTGCCCATGCTTGTACCTGCAATTATATTTACCGGTATATTGAAATCCTTAAGTGCTCTAAGGACTCCTAACTGGGCAATGCCCCTTGCACCGCCTCCGCTCAATGCTAATGCTACTTTCGGCAGAGGCTCCGGAACGCGTTCCGTAAGCCCGAACGGAAGCCTTTCAGTTCTTTTCTGAAAGGTTAATATGTGGGTAGAAGTTTGGGCACAGACATTAGAAAATAAAAGCAGAATAATTCCAACAATTATATTTTTAATGACTGCCATCGGCATGCCATCCCTTCGTGAGAATTTAACTTCATCTTTTGCGTCTCTGCTGCACCTTTGCATTTTGTTCTGCTGCTTCCATAAGCTTTGACATAAAGCCTTTCTTCTGCCTGCCGCTTGTTTTAACAGGCTGCAGTTCCATCCCGTCGTGTTTATGGTTTATATAATATTGCTGAACTATTGAGAAAAGATTAAATAAGAAATAATACAGGTTCAAGCCCGCGGGAAAACTCATAAACAGCAGGGTAAGAAAAACCGGCATAACGTAAACCAGCGCCTGCTGCTTGGGATCTTTCGTGGTCATTTTTTGCTGGATGAACTGTGTAATTCCCATCAGCAAGGCAAGCCCGCTTATCTGGTCAATTCCAAAGAAAGGTATTTTAAAAGGCAGAGTATAAATAACATCTGGTCTTGAAAGATCTGTAATCCACCATACGAACGGCTGCTGCCGCAGTTCGATAGCTGTCTTAAATACTCCCCACAAAGCAACGAATATAGGCATCTGCAGCAGGAGCGGTAAACAGCCGCCGGCAGGGTTTACCCCGTAAGTTGAATAAAGCTTCATCGTTTCTTTATTCATCTTCTGGGGATCGTCTTTGTATTTCTCTTTCAGCTCTGTAATCTTTGGCTGAAGAAGCTGCATCCTCTTCATCGATTGGAAACTTGACTTTGTAAGAGGATATAAAACAATCTTTAGAATCAAAGAAAAGACGATTATTACAAGACCGTAGTTAGGTATAAAAGTATGCAGGAAGTTGAACAGCGGGAGAAGTACGTATTCTGCAATCGGTTTAATAAGGAACTTCAAGCCTAAAAAGCTTCCGAAGTCTACAACCTGGTCGAAGTTATGACCATAAGTCTTAAGCAGGTTGTAATCAACAGGACCGATATAAATCGTAAAGTCCTTTTCTTCAAGGTTGGTATTGTCAAACGGCAGATTCAATCTGATATTGAAATATGCTCTTTCGCCGTTATTCATATAGGCTTCTTTTGAGCCCTCTATATAGGCTCCGTCTACATCGGAAGAGTTTTGCGGTGCAATTATGGCGGCAAAATATTTGTCTCTTGCGGCAATCCACTCAACTCTTCCCTTAAAATTTTTTTGAACTTTCTCGCCGACTTTGCTGGCTTCTACAACTACATTATCGCCGCCGTAATAAGCGCTCGCATTTGTGTAGAGAGCTTCGTCAACCGAGTTTTCTTCCACAAACCGCAGACCTTTCCGCCACACAAAGTCAACATCATTATTGCCTATAACATCGCCAAGCCCGACAAACCTTAACCTGCACTTCATGCTGTACATATCCCCGTAGAATATGTATTGCTTTTCCAAATATTGATTCGCGCCGACTTTTAAAGTATAAGTTATTACGAGCGTATCCTTGCCTGTTATTTTATAGTACGACTTGGCTGCTGTTGAAGAGAAATCCAGGTCGGCGGTATTTATCGCCTTACCGTCGGAAGTTACGAAAGATAGATCCGGTCCGCCTCCGTTCTGCGGGTAATTAATTAGCTGAACGTGGGTAGCATAGAAGTTCGTATCGCCTTTCGTATCAGCCGAATACCAATTTTTATATTTCTTTAGAAAGTATTTTTCAATATCGCCGCCGCGGCTTGTAAGCTCCAGTCTTACAAGATCGTTTTCCACCGTAACCAATTGTGCTTTACCGGTAGGAGCCGAGAAGTATTTGCCATACGAAGGCTGCTGCTCTTCTTTTGGCGCCGCAGGCAGAGCTTTTTCCTGCTTCTCTTTTTTGGTAATACTTTCTTGCTTCTCTGCAATTTTTTGTGAAGTATCTTTTGAGACGAGTGTAGTATCGGCATTGGCAGGAAGTTGCTCGGAAGGCTTTGGAGAATTTAAATATAACCAAAGAATAAGTATTCCTGCCATCAATACGAACGCAACAGTTGTTTTTTTATCCATTAAAATTCCATTATTCTACGGGGTCATAGCCCCCTTTATTAAAAGGATTACATCTTAAAATACGCCAGGCAGCTTTTGCCCCGCCTTTCAGTATGCCGTATTTTCCAATAGCCTGAACCGCATACTCGGAACAGGTCGGATAAAATCTGCAAGAAGGCGGAAAAATCGGAGAAATTAATTTTTGATACACTCGAATTAAAAAAATTAAAATTCTCCTCATTGCAGCTTGCTTTTTATTTTCATCATAATCTCGACCATATCCGGACAAACATCACTAAGAGATAAGACTTTATTATTTTTCTGATTAAGGGCAAAGGGAGAAAAAATAATTTTCAACAATATTTTTTTTTCGGAACATGCAAGGGAAAGGATTTCTTTGTTTAGCCTGTAAGATTCTCTAATTAATCTCTTAATCCTGTTTCTCCAGACTGCGTTGCCTAATTTTTTCCCGGCAACCGGTGCAATTTTTACTCCGGGATTATCCTTATTTCTTTCTACAACATATAGTGCTTTTATTTTCCTACTGTTAGAAAAGATAAACTGCCCGGAAGTAAAGATTAAATCGAAGTCCTTCTTCCTTTTTATTCTTTCGTCAGCCGAAAGACCATATTTCTTCAAAGCAATTATTTCTCATCGCTTACGGTAAGTTTCTTTCTGCCTCTTGCTCTTCTGCGTGCAAGCACCTTTTTTCCGTTCTTGGATTTCATTCTTTCCCTAAAACCATGCTTATTTTTTCGTTTCTTTATGCTCGGCTGAAAGGTTCTTTTCATATTATAACTCCTATTGTCAAAAAGACTGCAAAATTAATTAATCGTAAGCAAATATACAATAAACTTGCTTTTTTTGCACCTTATCCTTACCAGAGCTGTGGCACGAAAATATTTTTTATTTTTTTCAAAAATTAATTTGCACATAGGATTTTTACTTCATATTTTTTCGTGGGGCGAGACATGATAAATTGCTGTGAATATGTTGTGGATAAGTTTGATATGTGAAAATGTTTCACATGCTTTTTGATGTTAACCGCGGCTCTGTTAATATTCCGCTTGTGTGAATAATTCAAAAAGCCCCCGCTAAGCGCTTGATAATAAATAATTTGTAGTGCTGCATTTAATGTTGGCAAGATGTTGATAACTAAGCCAACAGCTTTCTTTATTTCTTATTTTTAATTAAAAATTTGTTTTTTGATTGTTGATATGTGCTTATGATTGAGCTTTCTTTTACAGAAAATAAAATACTAAAAGAGCCTGTTTCTGTTTGGCGTGACTGCCTCAAAACCATTAAGGAAAATGTAACCTTAATGACTTATAATACCTGGTTTGTCCCCATCAAACCCTTAGATATCGAAAGATCAACTTTGCGTGTTCAGCTGCCCAGCCAGTTCTTTTGGGAATGGATAGACGAACATTACAATACACTAATTAATAAGACCATTCACGATGTCCTTGGACCCGACGCTAAGCTTGCATATGTAATTTCCGAAGAGACCGAGAAAGAATCCTTTCCGGAAGATAAGGACATCGATGCAAGAAAGCCGGTGCAGCAGGCAGAAAAGATTAAGCCAAAACAGGAGTTTGAGTCTTTCTTAAATCCCCGTTATACTTTTGATAATTTTATCAAGGGGGAAGGAAACCAGCTTGCAAGAGCCGCAGCCGGCGCAATTAGCGATAATCCCGGTGGCACCTCTTTTAATCCCTTGTTCGTTTACGGCGGCGTCGGGCTTGGTAAAACACATCTTATTCAAGCTATCGGCAACCGTATTTTGCAGAGCCTTCCCGATAAAAAAGTAATATACCTTTCAGCCGATATTTTTACTGTTGAGTTTGTTGAGGCTATACAATCAAATACCTTAAATGAATTTTCAAACTTCTACAGGAAAATGGATGTTTTAATTATTGACGACATTCAGTTTTTAATCGGGAAAGAAAAAACCCAGGATTTGTTTTTCCAGATTTTTAACACTCTTCATCAGGCAAGAAAGCAAATCATTCTTTCCAGCGACAAACCGCCGAAGGATTTGAAAGGACTTGACGACAGACTTATCTCAAGATTTCAGTGGGGGCTTACCACAGATATTCAGCCGCCGGATCTTGAAACAAGAATTGCCATCTTAAAAAGAAAATCCGAAGACTACGGCATGATGATCTCTACGGAAATTCTTGAATATATAGCAAACAATATCACCTCGAATATACGTGAACTTGAAGGGTGTTTAATAAAGCTTTTGGCAAATGCCTCGCTAAGTTCGAAAGAAATAAATATTGATTTGGCGAAGAAAACAGTTAAGGAAATTGCAACCGACAGGAAAATAACCGTAAACATTGAGTCAATTACAAAGGCAGTCTGCGATTATTTTAAGATCGACGAAAATAAGATTAGGGATAAAACAAGGAAAAAGGAGGTTGTAACGGCAAGACAGATTGCAATGTATCTTTCTAAAGAGTTAACCAAGTCTTCCCTAAAGACAATCGGGCTCCACTTTGGCGGGAGGGACCACTCCACCGTCATCCACGCCTGCACGTCTATTGAGGAAGCCAAGAACGCCGATTTACAGCTTAAAGATATTCTTTCGACTTTGAGGACTAACATAGAGATAAATTGCTCGTAGTTAATAGTCCGAACTAAGACTACCGCTCCTTCACCGGAGCTTTTTATTTTTAAATAAATTAGTTTTTAAAGTGTTAATAAATTGTTAATACAGTATGAATTAATTGTTAATTAAACAGGGTTTATGTACATAATGTTAACGAGCTGTATTTAACACCTGTTTTATCAACATCAGCGCTTGTACTATTATTTGTAAACCGACATAGAATGAATATAAAAAGTACTTATCAACATATTCACCTTGTTATTATTAATATTAATTAATATTTAAAATATTAATATTAATAATAAGAGTGTGTAATGATTTTTTTAGGGAATGAACAGAGTTCAGCAAATATTAAAGAATATCTTCGGATACGATTCCTTTCGTCCTCTGCAGGAGAAAATTATTAAAAATATCCTGGACAAAAAGGATACGCTGGTAATAATGCCGACCGGAGGCGGCAAGTCCTTATGCTACCAAATTCCCGCTTTAATTTTTGAAGGGCTCACTGTAGTGATTTCTCCCTTAATTTCTTTGATGAAGGATCAGGTAGAACAGTTGAGACAACTTGGAATAAAAACCGCGCTGCTTAACAGCTCTCTTTCACCGGAAGATTATCAATCTAATTTTCAGAATGTAAAAAATAAGACCGCTAAGCTGCTTTACCTTGCGCCGGAAACTTTAGTAAAAGATGAAGTTTCAACTTTGCTTAAAGAAGTCAGTCTTGATTGTATAACTGTAGATGAAGCGCATTGCATTTCGGAGTGGGGACATGATTTCAGAAAAGAGTATCGCTTGCTTGGAAATTTCAGAAATAATTTTCCGTCGGCGGTTTGCGCCGGTCTAACGGCAACGGCAACACCGCGGGTTCAAGATGACATAATGAAAAACCTGAACATGGTGCAGCCGGAAAAATTCATTGCGAGCTTTAACCGCGAAAATCTTTTTCTTCAGGTTTTGCCGAAGAGAGATACATTCCAGCAGACGGTTGACTTCTTGAACGAGCACAAAAAACAATCCGGAATTATTTACTGCTTCTCCCGCAAGCAGGTTGATAATTTGCATGACGATTTATCTTATCTGGGCTTTTCAACAAAGCCTTACCACGCAGGAATGTCTGATGAAGATAGAAATAAAAACCAGGATTTGTTCATCAAAGATGAAGTACAAATTATCATTGCTACAATTGCCTTTGGAATGGGAATCAACAAGTCGAATGTCAGGTTTGTACTTCACCATGATTTGCCGAAAAATATTGAATCATACTATCAGGAAATAGGGCGCTCCGGCAGGGACGGCTTACGCTCCGACTGTCTTTTACTTTTCAGCTACTCTGATATTTCGAAGATAAACTATTTTATCGATCAGAAAGAAGACGAGAAGGAACGGCTTGTTGCAATGATGCATCTTGAAGCAATGGTGAAGTATGCGGAGTCTGAAATCTGCCGGAGATATCCGCTTATAAATTATTTCGGAGAACATTATCATTCTGATTTCTGCGGCATGTGCGATAACTGTCTTGCCGAAGAAAAAGATATGTCAGACATTACAGTTCCGGCGCAAAAGTTTCTTTCTGCAGTAAAGCGTACCGGCGAAAAGTTCGGCGCTCTTTATATAATTGATTTGCTGCTTGGTGAAGAGTCCGATAGAATTTTTCACAACGGGCACCAGAACTTATCAGTTTATGGTATAGGAAAAGAGTTCGACAAGAAGCAGTGGCAGATGCTGGTTCATCAATTTGTAAGAAAAGAAATTCTTATCAGAGATTTGGAATTCGGCAGCTTAAAGCTTGCTCCTAAATCGAACGATGTACTTTTTAATAACTTCAAGGTACGTGGATTCATAAAAGAAACGAAACCATCGACAAGAAAGATGAAATTACCGGCAGGAAGCGAGGAAAATTATGACCGCGAGCTTTTTGAGCTGCTACGCAAAAAAAGAAAAGAGATTGCAGATGAAAGAGAAATACCGCCGTTTGTTATTTTCTCCGATAAGACTTTGGTTCAGATGGCTGCCGCTTTTCCACAAACAGAAAATGAGATGCTTGGTATTAGCGGAATCGGAATTAACAAGCTTGAAAACTACGGCGCTATTTTTCTTACGATAATTAAAAGTTACTGTTCAAGAAAAAATATTCAAACAAAGGTTTCTGTTCGCATACGGACTCGTGCGAGCAAGCAAAAGCTGAAAAGTAATTCGGACCCCCGCCATGTTCTTGTTGGAGAAGAGTTCAACAAGGGAAGCTCGATAGATAAATTAGCGGGCGATTATAATGTTAAGCAGCAGACTATCATCACTCATTTAACACGTTATACTGTGGAAGGCAACAAGCTTAGGATTAATGGTCTGAAAGAAAAGATTTCTCTTCCCGAAGAGCAATATCAAAAAGTTTTCCAAGCCTTCAGAGAAGATGGTACAAATATATTGTCGGTTATATTCGAAAAGTTCAATAAAGAAATTTCTTATGTGGATTTGCATTTGCTGAGGATTATATATTTAAGTAATAATACGACATAGATGAAATGCTTGTTGATTGGTGCCAATTGGAGCGTGAAGATATATTTTAAGCTCTTGGCTTTGCTTCCCGGGCAATGGAAGAAAAGGTAATATAATTATCCTCACCGGCTGCTTAATGAAATTTTTACTTAATATGAATTTGCTTTTCTAAATTCTGAAGGCGTCATCCCGGTCTGTTTCTTAAATATCGTATTGAAAGAAGATTTTGAATTGAACCCCGCATCAAGGGCGATAGAGAGCAGCGTATAATTTTTCTTCCGTGGATTTAGCAATTCTTTCTTTACCTTTTCAATTCTATACTTATTTATGAAATCAAAAAAATTCTGGTTCAGCTTTTTATTTATGACCTCCGAAAGATGATGCGGTGAGATAGAAATTAAATCGCCTAACGTGTTAAGGGTCAGTTCGCTGTTTAGGTATGGCTGCTCTTCGTCCATCAATTTCATCAAGGCGCTCAAATACTCGTCCGCCATTTCATCACTGAGTCCAGATTTTGAATATTTCTTCGCGCCGCTTTCGTTTTCTTCTTCAATAATTTTTATCTGCTCTATTTGCATTACAAAATCGGCGTTGGTAAAAACTTCCGATTTGAAAAGTACAAGATAACCGAGTACATAAACGTAGACTCCCGCCACAATAGAAGACAGTGCGTATTTATTTGAAATTACTCCCCCGGTTATCAGCATATTTTCAATGATGTATAAGACTATCCCCGAAGAAAACAAAAGCATAAGATAAGTCAGCCAGTCAAGCTTAACCTTCTCGATGCTTGAGAAAACTTCTTTTATTTGTTTTGAATATTTTCTTACAACACCAATTGTCAGTAACGCATAAATAATAACCTGAATCATCACCAGCCAGTTCAAAATTAAAAACTGAATTGGAATAGTATTTCCGTCAAGAGCCGAAACATCTTTGATGAGTTGACTTTGAGATTTAGCTATCTCCGGAGAGACTGCAATAATATAAACCGCGAAGACTGCAAAATGAAGAGAGTCTTTAAGCTTGAAGTTTTCGGAAAAGCGGGTCAGATACCTTGCATATAAATAATGCAGCGGACCCAGTAAAAACGGTGTTCCAATCAGTACCAGCATGAGATGCGGCTCCACAACGAACATTTGAATATCCGTCAGAATCATTTCGGTAAGTACAAGAGCATAGAAGAAGAGCAGCAGCGCAAGCGCTTTATTTGCCGTTGTCTTTCCGTACTTAACAAAAATTATTACGGAAAGGAAAAGACTCTGCGAGGCGCTGATTAAAATTATGATGTCAATAAAATTTAAATACATTTAACTGCCGACGGTAATTCCCGGCAGTAAATTTACCAAAACAATATTTTCCATGCTAAATCAAAATTCATATTTAATTCCAAATATCGGAAGGAGGGTCCACTGATAAATTGTATCCTGTTCATTCTTAAATGAATTCCAGAAATAGTCAGCTACATTATTCCTGCTGTATGCATTCCAGACGCTAAGATAAAAAACTATATCTGTCGATATAAAATTAAATCTTTTGTCGAACCTGACGTTCAGACAATGGTACGGCGGATAGCGGTCTTCATTAACCTTTCTTTCATCAAGTATTCCGGTGTTCGCAGAGGAAGAAGCCGCAAAATTAAAAGGAGTGTAGGGAACGCCGCCCGCGTAAATCCACCTTGCACTGAACTCCCATTCATTATTGGGCTTGTAACCGCCCTCAATGCAGAAAGAAAGCCCGTTATCAAACGCTCTGTCTCTCCATATACCATCAATAGCTTTATAACGGCAAATAGAATAAGATGCGCTCGCAATTCCATAAAAATCTGTGGCAAGCTTTTTCTGAACAGTTAATTCAATTCCGCGTGAATATGCTCTTCCGCCTTCGACCAGGCTTTGATGATAAAGATAAAACGAATTGTTATAAACGTTCTCATCAATTATAAAAAAGGATGGCTGCATAGGGTCCAGCGGGAAATTATAATATTCCTTATCATAAACTTCCAGAGTTAGCCGGGTGCTTTCCGTAATCAGATGGTCGATACCCAATACGTAATGAACCGCAGTTAAGTTCTTCAAATTTTTATTTGCTTCATTCTGTGCAAGTAAAATCATCGGGAGAGTCTGGTGATAGATTCCTGCAGCCGCATTAAGCGAAGTAAGTTCCGAAAGCTGATAGCTGAATGAAATCCGTGGAGATAAATCTGAATTATTACTATACGAAAAGTAGTCGCCGCGGATTCCGGCGTTAACGCTCAAACGTTCAACCGGGTTGAACTCATAATTTACAAACAAACCGGCAAGGTATGAATCTATATTCCATTTCATATTTAATGCGGGAGTAACGCTGCCGAGTAAATCAATATTCTCTCCGTAAAAATTCTTATAATCGTTAAACAGATATTTTAAATCTGTACCGAATTCAATTGAAGATGAGCCGGAAAGATTTAGGTGGTTTACGTTTCTCAGCCTTATCATTCTTTCGGAAGAATTATTGTCCAGCAAAAGCGTTCCCGCAAAAGCCTTAAAATAATTTTCCTTGAAGATATCGTTTGTAAAGGCAAGGGAAGTATTAGAATAACCCGATATTCCCCAGATGGTTTGTAAATTGATTCCGGTTGTTGCCTCATCCATTGTCTGTTTTCCGAAGGCTTCCATTTTATTTTCTTCGGCAGTCTTCTCATTGGATTCGGACAAATCGCTTCCAATCAGTCCGATAAAAGAAAGCTTGTTAGCAGCATTAATTTTATAAACGACATTCCATTGATAGTCGGAGTAACGGGGAGCTATGCTTGTACCCACATCAATAGCTTTAATAAGATAATCGAGGTAGCTTCTTCTAACAGAAACAATATACGAGCCCTTTGAAGATAGAGGATTTTCAACAACGCCGCCAAAGCCGGCAAAGTCAAGATTAGCGTTACCTGCAAACTTGTCTTTGTTTCCCTCTTTAAATTTTATATCCATAACAGAAGAAAGCCTATCGCCATAAAGAGAAGAAAAACCGCCTGCGAGAAAGTTCAAATCTTTAACCAGGTCAACATTTACCTATCCAATCGGACCGCCGGTTGAGCCCTGCATCGGGAAATGGTTTATATTCGGCACTTCAATATTATCGATAAAAAAAGCGTTCTCTGAAGGATTACCGCCGCGAACATATAAGCTATTGCTCTGGTCATTTACCTTTGCAATAGAAGGTAGGCTCATTAAGATTCTGCTTACGTCGCCCGCAGCACCGGGCGCTCTCCTTATTTCTTCATAAGAAAAATTTGTAGCGCTTACCGGCTGAGTTCTGCTTTCTGAAAAATATCCTGTATTTACTTCAACTGCTTTCATCTCGTAAGCTGCTGCAGGCTTAAGCGCGGTTTCCACAAAAGTAGTTTTATCGGGAGTTACAATAATATCCGTTACTGTTTTTGTTTCATACCCGATAGATGAAAGTCTCAAAGTATATGAACCATTGGTCAATCCGGAAATAATAAAGTGACCTTTATTATCGGTAGTTGTTCCAAGTTTGGAATTTAATACAGCGACATTAACACCAACTAACGGAAGCTTTGTTCCGGCGTCAACAATACTTCCTTTAATTGAACCCTTGCCTTCGGGCAGAATAGTTTGGCTGAATAAAAGCATTGAAAGTAAGATACATTGATAAATGCTTTTCATTTTTCTCCTAAGTTTTAACTTAGCCGGAAATGTAAAGCAAATTTTTTATGCAGTCGTTCAGACCGATAGGCAAGGACTATAATTCTGCGCGTACAATAAAATATTTAAAGATTTTTCTTTCCCAATTGTTGAATTGTAGCGGCATCCGGGTTGAAAATAAACGCTCTTGAAATTATTTCAAAACCGGCGCTTCCTTTAAATAATTAGCTCTAATCAAAAACACAACGGCACCAACCGACATAACAGCAACTCCGCCGACTGCAAAGAAGGTGCCGGTCGAAACAAACAATCCAATCCACATAAAGATTGCAATAACCGCCGGCAAAGGATACAGCCACATCTTAAACGGGAAAAATTCTTTCGGTTTCTTTTTTCTTAAAAGAATAATTCCAAAAGCCTGCCCGATGAATTGAACTATAATTCTCATCGCAAGTATTGCACTTATTACATCTTTTAATTTGAAAAGTAGACTAAAGACAAATGCGATAGCGCCAAGTACAAGCAGTGAAACATGCGGAAAGTTTTTCTTCGGATGAGTCTTTGCAAATATCTTAAAGAAAGTTCCGTCAACGGCGGCAGCATAAGGAATTCTGGAATAGCCCAGAGTAGCTGAAAACAGCGACGAAAAGGCAATCCATAAAATTAATATTGTCGCTACAACGGCAGCTTTTGAGCCGTAGATCTTCTGAACAAATGAACTGACAATGAACTCGGACTTCATAGCCTCGCGCCAGGGAACCACGCCAAGAACGCTTAGCTGCATTGCGAGATATAAAATGGCGATCCCGATGATCGAAATGAAAATACTCTTCGGAATATTCTTCTCCGGCTCTTTCAATTCGGAACCGAGGTTGGTGATGTTGTAATAACCGAGGTAGGTATAAATTGTTTGAACAGTTGCGCTGCCAAGCCCTGCAAAGAATAGAAATGATAAATTAAATGCGCCTTTCGGAAAATCGAAGGCGAGCTTTGGGCTAAAGTGTGTGGCGCCGCCGAAAATAAGCCATACAATGGTTGCAATTACTCCAATCCAGAGAAACAGTGAGATTTTTCCTACGGTTGTAATTTTTCTATAAAGAAGAATAACGATTGCAATTACAATAAGACCTGAAACAATTTTTTGACCCACAACTCCGAGCGGAAAAAGAAAAGTGAAGTACTGTGAAAATCCGATTGAGCCGGAAGCAATTACAAGCGGAGCTTGAAAAATGGTTTGCCAGATAAGTAAAAAAGAAAATAGTCTTCCCCAGCTTTTAGGTCCGTAAATTTCTTTTAAGAAAACGTAGCTTCCGCCTGCGGCAGGCATAGCCGCACCAAGCTCTGCCCAGATTGCGCCGTCTACTAATGCGAGTACTGCGCCAAGTACCCATGCAAGCATGCACTGCGGACCGTTCATTTCCTGTATTACAATCGGCAGAACGATGAACGGACCTATGCCGATCATGTCAATCATGTTAAGTGCGGTGGCTTCTTTTAAGCCAAGCCCGCGCTCAAGTTGAGAACCGGTAACATTTTTTGTCATTTCAATTATTTCTTTTTTCTATCGACATCAATTTTAAAAGCATGAATGCATGTAGAAAACCGACTTTTAAGATTCATGCAGTCATACAAGCATGCAGTGTTTAGTTTGCGGCTGTTTCCTTCCGCAGCCTGCTTTTCTTGTACCCGTAAGAAAAGTAGACGACCATTCCAACCACCAGCCATGCAGCGAATCTAATGTATGTTATCCACGGTAGTCCAAGAATCAAATACAGACACGAAATTATTCCCAGAACCGGAATGAACGGTACCCAGGGGGTTTTAAATGCACGCGGTCTGTCCGGTTCTCTTTTGCGGAGAATAATTATTCCTGCACAGACAAGTATAAATGCAAACAGCGTCCCGATGTTTGTTAAGTCGACCATCTCATCAATTGTGGTAAACATTGCGGTTACACCAACTGCTACGCCCGTTAAGATAGTTGTAACGTGAGGAGTCTTAAACTTAGGATGAACCTTTGCGAAGCTTTTGGGAAGCAGACCGTCGCGAGCCATAGAGAAGAAAATTCTTGGCTGCCCAAGCTGGAAAACAAGCAGCACCGCAGTATGAGCAACCACTGAGCCGAAAGCGATTAATCCGATTATTAAGTCGGCGTTCTCTTTAATGTGGGCATACTGCATTGCAAATGTAAGCGGTTCAGATTGGCTTGTTGCCAATGCCTTTATCATTGCATTGTATGGTATGATTCCCGTAAATACTCCGGCAACTAAAATGTAAATTATTGTACAGACGATTAACGAGCCGATTATTCCAACAGGCATATCGCGCTTGGGATTTCGGACTTCTTCGGCAACTGTGGATACGGCATCAAATCCGATGTACGCAAAGAATACAACCGCAGCACCGGCTTGAATTCCCTTCCAGCCATTCGGCGCGAACGGTACCCAGTTTGCCGGATTAACATGATAGAAACCAACAACTATAAAAATACCGAGAACCAGTAATTTTATTATAACCATAACGGTGGTTGTCCTCGAGCTTTCTTTTATTCCTATAACAAGAACAAGAGTAATTAAAGCGACAATTGCAAAGGCAGGAAAATTAAAAACAATAGGAACTCCAAAAATGTGCGGCGCATGTTCAAGCAGTCCGGGGATCTTTCCTGCAGTCCGGTAATCTATCGACATCCAGTCGGGAATATTAATTCCGAAACCGGCAACAAGAGTTTTGAAATAGTTTGCCCAGCTAATTGCTACTGCGACATTCCCAACTGCATATTCAATTATTAAATCCCAGCCGATAATCCAGGCAACCAATTCGCCAAGAGTTCCGTAAGAATAAGTGTAAGCGCTTCCCGAAATAGGAACCATTGAGGCAAACTCTGCATAGCATAAAGCAGCAAAGCCGCATGCAATGCCTGTTAACACAAAAGAAAGCATCAACGCGGGACCGGCGCCTGGTCTTAGAGCGTCGCCTGCCGCCGCCGTTCCGATTGTTGCAAAAATTCCGGCGCCGATAATTGCGCCTATACCGAGCATTACAACATCAAATGAGCCGAGAGCACGCTTTAACTGATGCTCGGGCTCTTCGCCTTCACCAACAAGTGCGTCGAGACTTTTTGTTCTGAATAACTGCTTTAACAATAGACTATCCTTTCATCAAAATTATTCCGCTTTCACTTTGACTACGACTTTCAGCACCTCGGCGGGCTGTTCATTTTCGGGTGATATCCCCGGCATGTGTGCATCTTGAGGAAATAGAATCACGAACGTATTTTTTCCGGCAGTAAGAAAATTACCCTCCCCTTCAAGGAATTGAACATCTTTCTCAGTGCTGTAATTTTCTTTAACAATCATGTTTGATATATTTGAATATCCAATACGCTCTTTCCCGCCGGCGATGAATTGAACATCGATATATTTTTTATGAGATTCCCACTTGCCTTTTCCTTCCGGCTTTGTTTGATACCTCATCACCGAAGCAAAAATATTTTCTCCGTCAATTTCGCAGCGACCGTCTTTCATATCTCCAAAATCTTTTTGCCTTAAAAATTGAAGAGCTTTGTAAATTCTTTGTCCTATTCCCGAATATAATTCAAAATTATCCAGCTTATCAACAATCATTTAGTACCTTCTTTTAAGGGGAAAAAATTAACATTTGAAATCCGGTTAAAAATAAGCGATAGTATTATAATATCAAAAGGAAAGATCCTAATGTGTTAATAGCTACTTTCTATTTACAAGAATTACGCCCGCAGTGATAATAATCCCGCTGATAATTGTAATGACCGAAATAACTTCGGCAAGAACGATCCATGCGGCAAACACAGTAACAAACGGCTCGATATACAAGAATGCACCCACTTTGGCAGCTTCAAGTTCTTTAAGAGCCTGCGCCCACAACACATAAGCAACGCCTGAACAAAATATTCCGAGGAATAAAACGGCAAGCCATATTCTTACAGGAAGATGAAGTATTGTATTAAGTACGGTACCGGTTATTGCGAAGGGAGAAATTATAATTGCCATCATTAAGAAGAGGAAAAAGATTGTCATCAACGGCGGGTAGCTTAATGCAATCTTCTTTGTAACGATTGAATAGACGCTCCAGGTAACCGTGCTGGCAAGAACAAGAAAGTCTCCTTTGTGTGTAAGAAACCCGATTCTGAAAATATTTCCTTTGCTGATTAGAAGAACCAGACCGGCAAAAGCAATCGCGATTCCCATAATTCTTACCGGTGAAAGCTTTTCCTTAAAGACTAAAAAACCAAGTACAGCTATAAACACCGGTGTTACACCTATAATCCAGCCTGTGTTTGTTGCAGTAGTATATTTCAATCCGGTTATTTGAATCCAGAGATGAAAGACAGCGATTGATGCAAGTAAAAAAATCCATCCGTGGTTTTTAAGAGTGATTTTAAAATCCCTTTTGGTGCTAATTGCTATTATAAAAAGCAAAATACAGCCAAGCACGATTCTTAAAAGGATTATCGTCTGCGGGTTCAGTTCTTCGAGGGCAACTTTTGTGGCAACAAAGGAAGCGCCCCAGAATGTTACTGCAAGCAGCGGCTTCCAGAATTGCAAAAGCCTATATTTCATTTAAGTTCTTGCCGCTGCTATTTTGACTTTTCTGTCTTCTTAGCCGAAGTGTATTTTTCAATATCGTACTTAATATTTCTGTCCGGCATTGGGAGCTTAACGATTTCTACTCCGGATTGAGTATAAAACTGTGTTGCCAGGGTGTCATGGAAATCAGAAAACACAACTACCCTCATAATGCCCGCTGCAATCAAGGCTTTGGCGCAGGTTGTGCATGACATGTTTGTAATGTAGGCTGTAGCCCCTTTGATATTTACTCCATGGTTTGCCGCCTGGGTAAGAGCGTTTATTTCCGCATGGTTGGTTCGTACACAATGGTTATCCACAACAAGACAGCCGACATCTTCGCAATGAGGATGACCGGGTAGCGATCCGTTGTAGCCGGTTGCAAGTACAAATCTATCTTTAACGAAAACACATCCGCAATGCATCCTGGGACAGGTTGACCTTTCCGATGCGAGCATTGCAAGCTTTAAAAAATATTCATCCCACGATGGTCTATGGCTGTTTGACATTCTACTCTCTCTAAATTATTGCCGCAAAAAATAAGAGTAAAATTACACTTACGCAAAAATGGAAAGTGATTGAAATTCTTTGATGTTTAATTGCTCAATTGCTTAACTGTTCCGGTTTTGCGGAATTAAAAAGCCATTAGACAATTAAACAATTAAAATATTATTAAATCTTAAGCGATTCTGCAGTCACCTTAAACATCTCGTCATAACCGACGATGAAGTTATCCAGCGCGTCTTCGGAAGGAAAGTTTAATGTTTCCGGGATGTTCTGATCAAGTTGAAAATCTTTGTCCCATAGAAAACCTGCGATGCCAAGCCTATGCGTCATATAATCGACAAGATGAATAACGGAGACAAAAGATTTATTCTCTTTACACACATCAGGATTATGATGATAAAAAATAGCATCGCAAAGCTGTTGCGGCAGATTCCATTTCTCGGCAAGATATTTTCCTATTTCCTGGTGCGACAACCCCAAAATTCTTTTTTCTGCCTCTAATAAGCTCAGATTTTCGGCGCTTGCGGTTTCAATTATCTGCTTGAATTCAGTATTAAAATAATTATAAATAACAAGCACGCCAACATCGTGAAACAAGCCCGCAACAAAAGCCTCACTGCCGAAATCAAATCCAAGATGCTGTGAAATTCCCTTTGCACCGGTGCCAACCACAAGCGAATGAAGCCAGAACTCCATCGGGTCAAAATAATGAGAAGGAACTGCTTTCATCGTTTCAACTAAGGAGAGCGCCATGATGATATTCTTTATCTCCTGAAAACCGAGAACCAAAATTGCAAACTCAATCGAAGAAACTTTTCTCTTTATGCCATAGAGGGGAGAATTAGCAATCGCCAGAACTTTAGCCGTCAAACCGTGGTCCTTGCTCATCATCTCGGCAAGCAATCCGGTCGAGGTCTTCGGATCATTTAGAAGCTTTGTCACTTCAAAGACTGCCTTTGGAATTGAAGGCAGGCTTTTAATAGCAGATAAAACCGCTTCTGTTCTTTGTTTTATGTTTTGATTAGTTTCCGTAAAAAATTCTCATTAAATTTTGAAACAATCGAAATATTCAAGGCATCCTCAGTCTGCCGGTACTATCTCAAATCTATTATCGAAACTTCCGGTGTAGAATTGAGCCGAATCGGGACAAGCGACATTCCCAGACCGCGGGTTACAACAAGCAGCATTCTGTCTCCTCCTCTTTTAGGAAAATAGAAATCACCTCTGATGTATTTTATTTCCAGCATCGTAGGTGTAAGATTTATAAATGGAAAGAGAAAAGTAATCTGTCCGCCGTGCGTATGCCCCGCAATCATGAGGTCATAATCGGTTTTTGCTGCTCTCTCAGCAACATTTTGATGAGGCTGATGTACCAGCAGAATTTTTAATCCGTATGTTGCAGTGTCACTTGTTAAACTATCAAGCAACGACTTAGAAACATGTTCAACGTAGGTATCAGTTAAGAAAGTAATTTTTATTTTGGCTCCGTTTACATTTACAATCCTCTGGTTGTCATCAACCATCTGAACATTGTATTTTTTTAGAGTACTCTCAATAACATTTATGCTTTTTTGGGGATTACCTCTGAACGCCCAGTTCTCATGGTCGCCAACGCATGAATAGACCCCGTACTTTGCTTTTATCTTTCCCAAATATTCTGCGGCGGTGTCGATATACTCCGGTGAAGAGCTGATTAAATCTCCGCCTACTAAAACAAGGTCGGGATGAGAATTGTTAATATCGTTTATAAATTTTTGAAGCCGCGGCGCATCTGTGTACCTGTCTGCATGAATATCGGAAACAAAAACAATACGGAACTTTTT
>JBJKRP010000218.1:0-3225 GCA_046704565.1 Ignavibacteriaceae bacterium
TCATTTAGATAAATGATTTAGCTCTACTTTTGAGCATTAGAATGTGGATAGCTTCGCAGTAAGAGATAAGCGCTTACCTAAAGGCATCAACGTAATGGTTAATAACTGGCTTTTGCATACCCTGGAACAACACTGTAATCACGTCGAACCGGCATTCTACCTCTCCTATCTCTTTAACATATAAATAAATTTCAGCCATATTTTTTACCTGGCGTATCTTGTTCTTTGTAATGGCATACTCAGGCTCGCCGTAGTTTAGGTTGCCGCGGGTTTTTACTTCTATAAATACCAGGAATCGATCAGCAGGATCCTTCGCTATAATGTCAATCTCGCCTTTCTTTTCAAAGGTGTAGTTGCGTTCGATTATACCATAGTTTTTATTGACAAGAAAATCGATTGCAAGGTCTTCCCCTTTCTTACCTAATTCTTTCGATTCTTTGCTCATGCTGCACCCTCTTCCTGGTTGTAAGTCTTAGTCTTATCCATCAATCCGTAATATTAGGATAAAGTTCCGTCTGATATTCTTCCGAAAGTATTTTCCTTAAAAAGGTTTTCCTGTGCACGGGACAGGCTCCAAAGGCTTTAACCGCATGGATGTGCTCTTTGGTTGGGTAACCTTTATTCTTAGCCCACAGGTATTCCGGATAATAAGCATCAAGCCGCTTCATTATATTATCACGCGTAACCTTTGCAATTATGGAAGCTGATGCAATTGCGAACGACTTTGAGTCTCCCTTGACTATTGGGATTGCCGGCACTGAATGATGAAAAGTTTTATTGCCATCGACAAGAATAAGATCCGGGTAAACTTTTAATCTTTTCACTGCAATAAGCATTGAAGAGAGCGAGGCTTGTAAAATGTTTATGCGGTCTATTTGTCCATGCGAAACAGCGGCAACCGATACAGCAAGCGCTTTATCGATTATCTCGGGAAATAATTCGTTCCTTTTTTTTTCAGATAATTGTTTGGAATCATTTACACCTGCTATGTATGTAACCGCATCGAACACGACGGCAGCACTTACAACAGGTCCGGCAAGCGGTCCGCGCCCGGCTTCATCAACTCCGGCTATCAGTGAGATGTCTTCCGTCAAAAATGAATTGTCAAAGCTCTTCATCAACTATTTTATTTACCCAAATAAATTGCCGCTAATCCAAATACCATATTTAATTTTAGTATAAAGCTGATCTTATTTAATCCCGCGGGCGAATCATCTCTGAAAAGAACATTAAGGATGTAGATTAAAACCGGGTCTACTACAATCGCTATAATTAATAAATACTCAATGCCGTATATTTTTAAAAAGAACGGATAGAAAGTAGCTGCAATAAGAAGCGCCGCTAAAGAAGCGATAATAATTTTAGCTTTGGTAAAACCGAAGCGATGCGGAAATGATGATATACCGCTTTTAAGGTCGCCTTCAACGTCTTCCATATCTTTAACAATTTCCCGTATAAAATTTATTAAAAAAGCAAATGAAGCCGGGATAACAGCGTCTCTAAAATTGTTGACCGCAATTCCCCCGTAAATAAATGCCAAGCCGGTTAAAAACGCAACTATAATATTTCCTAATAATATTATCTTTTTAAAATTAAAAGAATAAAGGAACAGAAGCACCATTGCCGAAAAATCAATAACCAGGGCTTTCGAGTTTACATTAAGAGCAGTAAGAAGCGAAAAGACAATCAGCATAAAATATAGAATGGAGGCTTGGCGTACAGACATACTCCCTGCAGGAAGCGGGCGACCCGGTCGATTTATTTTATCTATTTGTAAGTCGAAGATGTCGTTTATTAAAATGCCGGAAGCAGCAGCAAGAGCGCCGGAAAGAGCGGCAGATAATACCGTTATAATCGGGAACGAGCCGTATGAACAAATTATAGCTGCAACTACAATGGAAAAAAAAGTGATTAAGAAATTTACCGGGCGGATAATTTTATATACTGCTGAAATAACGGTCATCTGCCAATATACTTATTATTTAATCAGTGAATTTATTCTTCCTAAATATACTAAAATAGAACTCCACAGGATAGAGACATAGATAATCAGAATTCATTAACAATCCCAAAATGTATTTTACCCTGCGAGAATGAATCACCTTTGGCAAGCGCAAAGCTGACTCTTAAAACGCCGAGACTTGTCTCAACATTGAAGCCTACACCATAGCCGATCTTAAAGCCTTCGTTCTTAGGGATGTTATTTTGCGGGTCCGCGTTTCTAAGATAGTAGCCGGTGTCAAAGAAAGCAAAGCCGAAAGTTCTTCTTGTCAGCAGAAGGCGGTACTCAAGATTTGTCCAGGTAACCCTATTGCCAAGAAATTGATCTTCCCTGTAGCCGCGTAAAGTGTTAGCCCCGCCAAGCCTGAACAAATCACTTACCTCAAAGAAAGATCCCCGCAGTTCTCTGCCGTGAAGCCCAAGCGCAACAACCTGTCTGTCAAATAATTGATAGTAGCCGCTAAGATCAATTGTTAACCGCTGAAGATTTACGTTAGTTGAAACTTCGGGCGTAATATATTGCTGCGGTCCATTAATTTTTTTACGGCTGAAAGAATAGGAGTTCTCAAACAGAATACCACGGGTAGGAGCATAAGGATCGTCCCTGGTATCAATTGTAATGTTCACACCCGAAGTAACGGAGGTAGAATTGAAAACGGTAAATAACGAAGAGCCATTCTCAGTCGGTATTACAGCCTCTGTTGAAAGAAAGACCGAGGCAGAAATATTCTCGGTTGCCAGGTACTCGAGCGAGCCTTCAATTTTTCTCTGCACATAAGTGCTGTCCTGTTTTCTCTGGGAAAGGCTTGCAGTAAAATTAAAAGGATAACCGAATAACCAGGGCTCAAGATATTTTATTTCAAGATCCTGCGAATACATATCGTATTGCTGCCACCGTATAGCAGCAGCTCTGCCGGTGCCAAAGATATTTCGCAGACTTACATTAATAAGACCGGTAAGATAACCGCTCGTACCGGGTGTAGAAGGCGGGATATATCCTATAATGCCGTCAAAATTATTTGTCTGTTTTTCTTTTACTCTTATCCTCAGTACACCTTCGTTTTTTGAGTTAAGGAAAAAATCCGGCTGATCTACAGGCTCAAAAAATCCGAGCCGGTTCAGCTTAGCCGGAATTCCGTCAATTATTTTCTGAGAATATTCCTCTCCCGGGCTTAACCTTAGCTCTCTCAGGATTACATAATCCTTTGTCGATGCATTTCCTTC
>JBJKRP010000219.1:0-3974 GCA_046704565.1 Ignavibacteriaceae bacterium
CAATGGGAACCGGTCGAGAAAATTCATTTGACCTTGAAATTTATCGGCGAAGTCCGCAGTGAATTGGTTGAAGACATTGCCCGGGAAATCCGGTTCATTGAAGATTACGAAAGCCTTGACTGTAAGCTTACACGGTTCGGATTTTTCTTTAGACATAAGCAGCCGAGAATTCTTTGGATAGGACTGCATATTGACAATTATATCATCGACATTGTTGAAAGGCTTAACGAAGTATTGGAAAAAATTTCCGTTCCTGCTGTAAATAAAATGTTCAACGCCCATATTACATTAAAGAGGATGAAGGGCAACGAAGGTGATGATTTTACCGGCAGATTTGAGAATTACAAAATACCGGAAACCGGATTTAAAGCAACGGAAGCAGCATTAATAAAAAGCGATTTACTGCCGTCCGGTTCGAGGTATACTGAGATAAGAAATTATAAATTAAAATAGATGGAGGAGAAATGAGTACGGAAAGAGAACAGAAGTTAAAAATAATCGAAGACGCAATTGCCAGTATAGAAAAGACCTACGGCAAAGGCTCGATAATGAAGCTTGGCAACGGAGTAATTTCGGATGTCGAATCGATCCCGACCGGTGCTCTTTCGCTGGATTATGCACTCGGCATAGGCGGCGTACCGAGAGGAAGGGTAATTGAAATCTTTGGTCCCGAATCGAGCGGCAAAACTACGTTGTGTCTTCATATAATTGCCGAGGCTCAGAAGGCAGGCGGTCTTGCAGCTTTCATCGATGCTGAACACGCTCTTGACGTTAATTATGCAAAGCGTCTTGGCGTTGATACTTCTAATCTGCTTTTATCTCAGCCGGACTTTGGAGAGCAGGCGCTTGAGATTACGGATACCCTTGTTAGAAGCAACGCTCTCGATATTATCGTTATCGATTCCGTTGCGGCGCTTGTACCCCGTTCCGAAATAGAAGGCGAAATGGGTGATGCAACAATGGCTGTCCAGGCAAGGCTTATGTCGCAGGCATTGCGCAAGCTTACCGGCGCCATTTCTAAATCAAAAACCTCGGTAATATTTATTAACCAGTTAAGAAGCAAGATAGGCATAATGTTCGGCAACCCTGAAACGACTACCGGCGGGAATGCTTTAAAGTTCTACGCTTCGGTCAGGCTGGATATAAGAAGAGTAGCGGCAATTAAAGACGGCAACGAAGTTGTCGGCAACCGGACTAGAGTGAAGATAGTTAAAAGCAAGGTGGCTCCTCCTTTCAAAGAAGTTGAGTTTGATATCTTATACAACGAAGGCATCAGCAAAACCGGGGACCTGCTTGACCTGGCAACAAACCTCGGCGTTGTTAAAAAGAGCGGCGCCTGGTTTACTTATGATGAAGAAAGGTTCCAGGGCAGAGACCAGTTCCGGCAAAAGCTTATTGAACTCCCGGAATTATTTTCCAAACTGAATGCAGAAGTAAGGACAAAGCTGGGATTGATAAAATCCGAAGGAACAGAACCGGATGGAAAAGCTGCAGAGAAAGCATCTTCGGCAGCCGGTAAAAAATCTTCGAAGTAAATCATTACGCCTAAAAAATGATAATAGAGAAAGTCGTTAAGAAGAACGAGAAGAATGTCATCGTCTTCTTTGATAACGACGACAAGTTGATCCTTTCGTACGAAATATTTTTAAAGAACGGCTTGAAGAAAAACGAGGATATTTCCGACAGCCGTCTTTCTTCTTTGATAGAGCAGAACCAGATTTATTTTCTTAAACAGAAAGCCTACCGCCTCCTTGGAAGAAGGCAGCATTCCTCGTATGAACTTAAGATAAAGCTAAGACAAAAAGGCTATAAGTCTGAGTTCATCGAACAGATTATCGAAGAGCTTAATTCCAAAGGATTACTGAACGATTACGAGTTTGCCCTGGCTTTCTCTGAAGAAAGCATCACGAACAAGTCCTGGGGAAAGAAGAAAGTGGAAGCGGAGCTTTTTAAGAGGGGAGTAGATAGAGGAGTTATCTCAGAAATAATTGAAGAGAAGTTTCCCGAAGGCAGCGGGTTTGATAAAGCGCTTGAGCTTGGAAGAAAGAAAATGAAGCTTCTACAGGCCCGAAAGGCGGAGCCTGAAAAACTCAGCAGCAAGCTTTACTCATTTCTGCTTTCGAAAGGATATGACTACGAATCGTGCAAAAGAGTGGTAGAAGCTTTAACAAAAGAATTATCATGAGCCTTTAAGTCTTGATCCGAGAGAAAGGATCATTTCGGAAATCTGTTTAGGCTGTACATTTTCCGCAGCTTCCTTTAGGGTGAACCACTTCCTTTGCCGCCTGGCTTTTTCTCTATAGTCATCAAGGGTCTCGATTACTTCCATGGCAAAAACTTTTACGTGGCACACGCCTATCGATTTGTTATTCTCAAAATGTCCGAGCTCAATTGTCTCGTTCGCACCGATTATTCCGGCTTCCTCAATAGCTTCCTTCTTGGCGGATTCATAAGGAGATAAATTAAACTCGATAAACCCCTTGGGGATGACCCACTTTTTCTTTTTGATAGAAGTAATTAATAATACTTCCAAACCGGCTTTTGTCCGGCGGTACGGAATTACTCCCGACTGATTAAAATTAAATTCTACCTTCAAATCTAACCCTTCATTTATCCTTCCGGACTAATGTATTTGAATGTTTTACTACTTGTCGCAAATAAACTTCCCTTTATGAAAACAAGTTTTCTTCCTTAACAAAAAAGATAAGGAATTAATAAATAAAATTCCGTAATCAATTCTTAATTCTTTTATTTATTTTAGAGTGAAAAATATTTTTGATAATGGAAATATTAGAGAACAAATCTTTAAGACAGCTTAACACGTTCGGCATTGACGTAAAGGCAAAGTTTTTTGCCGATGTGAAATACTCCGGAGACCTGATTGAGATACTGGTAAACGAAGAATTTAACAGCGCACCCAAGCTTATTTTAGGCGGTGGCAGCAACGTCCTGCTTTCGCAGGATTTTGCCGGACTCGTAATTAAAATATCTATCCCGGGCATCAGCATAATTTCTGAAAACCAGGAATCAGCGGTGATAGAAGCCGGCGCAGGAGTTGTATGGAATGATTTGGTTAACTTTTGCGTTGATCATAAGCTCGGCGGGATAGAAAATCTTTCTCTTATACCGGGGACAGTCGGAGCTGCGCCGATCCAAAACATCGGCGCATACGGACAGGAACTGAAAGACTCCTTCTTATCGCTTGACGGCTTTTTGATTGATACCGCTGAAGAAAAAATTTTGTTTAATGACGATTGCAGGTTCGGATACAGGACAAGCATCTTTAAGAAAGAACTTAAGGGCAAATTTATTGTTACTTCAATTAGACTTAAACTTAGCAAGAACCCTGTGCTTAATTTAAGCTATGGACCGGTAAAGAATGAGATTGATAAATTAAATCTCTATGAGCCTACCATCCGTGATGTTAGCAGAGTGATTAGTTCAATCAGAAAAAGCAAGCTCCCTGATCCGGCAGTGATTGGAAATGCCGGAAGCTTTTTCAAAAATCCTGAAATAAGTGAAAAGAAATTTATTGATATAAAAGATAAATATCCCGGAGTAATCGGGCATAAGCAAGAAGACGGCAGCTACAAAATTGCAGCCGGCTGGATGATTGAGGAATGCGGCTGGAAAGGTAAAAAAATCGGGAATACCGGAACGCATGAAAAACAATCATTGGTGCTTGTAAATTACGGCGGGGCAAAAGGTGAAGAAATCCTAAAGCTTGCAGAAGAAATAAAAAAATCTGTCTCTGAAAAATTCGGGATACAACTTACCGAAGAAGTCAATATATACTGAAAGCATTCACAAATTAGCGTGTTTGCATACTGTATGAATGAACATACAAATCCGCGGCTGCTTAATCTATAAAGTGATTTAAAATAAATGTTTGTCTTAGAGACGGCAGGAAATGTTGTATATCTTTTTAAGGATGTATAAGTTGGCGGTGGTTTCGAGTAAATTGCCAAAAGCAT
>JBJKRP010000220.1:0-5329 GCA_046704565.1 Ignavibacteriaceae bacterium
TATTCCCATATTTTAAATTTTATTCCCGGGATAGAAAATATTAATTCCCATATAAAAAATTTTATTTCAAGGGAAGAAAATTTTATTTCCTAAACAAAAAATTTAAATTCTGAAAGAAAAAGTATTAATCCCGGGATAAAAAATTTCTTTTCCGAAACAAAAAATATTAACCCTGGAATATTAAATTTTGTTTCCCAAAGAAAAAATTCTTTTTCTAAGACTATAATTTCTTATCTCGGGACTAAAATTTCTCTTTTAAGAATTAATCTTTTTCCCTCAGGAGAAGCATTTTTTATTTATTGAAGAATAATTTTCCCTTTTCAAAGTCAAAATTCTTACAGATATACGAAAAGTATACAAACTGACCTCTGACTTCTGTGTTTCTGACCTCTGCTCCTGACTTCTGATATCTTTTGAGATGCATTTAGCTGCAATGTGGTCTCGTCCACCGTATGGTATTAATTATGTCTATAATTCTTTATATCTTTGCGGACATTATTTGCGCCCATAGTTCAACTGGATAGAACGTTGGATTCCGGTTCCAAAGGTTGAGGGTTCAAGTCCTTCTGGGCGTACTAAAATGGCGGTTGTCGGTCATCTGCCGTGGTTGGTTTGTTGCCTGTCGTTTGCAGGGTAAAACAAACATTTTGCTAAAAAATTTCTCTTGGAACCGATATATTTTCTGAAAATATTTGTAACTTTGCAAGTTAAATTTTCGAACATTGAGAAAGAATAATTAAGGTTTTATAATGCTGAAGAAAAAGAAGAAGCTGTCAAAGAAAGCAATTAAAGAAGACAAGCTTGTAGCGCTTTATTATAAAAGTTACCAGTATATCGTAGATAACAGCCAAAGAATGATGATGTACGGCGGGGGACTTGTCGTTCTGATTGTTCTCATCATTTTCTATGTTAACCATAAGGCGCAGCAAAATAGTAAAGCGGGTATTCAACTTGCAAAGGTAATTAATCTGTATGACAACGGCGCTTATCTTGAGGCAATTGAAGGTCAAGCCGGTACGGATGTCCTTGGCTTGAAGAAAATTGTTGATCAATACGGAGGTACGGAGAACGGGGAGACCGCAAAAATTTATCTTGCTAACAGCTACAATTATTTGGGCAAAACAGACGATGCTCTAAAATATTATGAAGACTACGGCGGAAGTATTGATATGTTCAAGGCTGCCGCTTTAGCCGGCGCGGCGGGTTGCTATGCCGACAAAAAAGATTATGATAAGGCGGCAGGGCTTTATAAAAAGGCTGCCCACGTCTCAAAGGAAGTTGTTCTTAATGCAGATTACCTCATGCACGCCGGTATAAACTATCTTAATGCCGGGGAGACCAAGGACGCTAAGACAATGTTTGATCAGGTAAGAAAAGATTATACGTCATCCGCTGCTTCCCAGCAAGTAGGTAAATACCTGGCTCAAGTTCAGTAATAAAGAACAATGCCTGCTTGAAAAGCTTAAGCCGCTGCCCCGGCGGCTTTTTTTATCCTAAAATATACATCTTAACCAAACGGGAAATTCCCATTTTTATAGTAAAATTTACACTTTCTTCTAAGAAAATGACAAAAACCGGACAAAAATCATCAATTTTTGATTAAAGTATTTTCTTGACTTTCAGACATCATATCTCTATTTTTTCGTCCTATTTATTTCAAAAAAGAATAAAGGTTTATGGCAGACACTTCAGATTTCAGGAATGGATTAATAATAAAGTTTAAGAATGATTTGTATTCTATTGTCGAGTTCCAGCACGTAAAACCCGGCAAAGGCGGCGCTTTTGTAAGAAGCACCTTAAAGAATCTGCGGAACGGTAAAGTTCTGGATAATACTTTCCGCGCCGGTGAGGGAATTGAAATTGTTAGGGTTGAAAGAAGAAAATTCCAGTACCTATACAGGGAAGGCGAGTTCCTGGTATGCATGGATACCGGTACTTACGAGCAGATAAATGTTCCCGTAGAATATTTTGGGAGCGGCGTTGACTATCTTAAAGAAAGCGAAGAGGTTGACATTCTATTTAACGGCGATGAGATTATTAGCGTTGAAATCCCGATCTTTGTAAACCTGAAGGTTGTTGAAACCGAACCGGGATTTAGAGGAGATACTGCGACCGGAGCCAACAAACCGGCAAAGCTTGAAACCGGCGCTACAATCAATGTCCCTTTGTTTATAAATGTAGATGACTTCTTAAGAGTTGATACCAGAACGGGGGAATATGTAGAGAGAGTTAAAGCTTAATATAAAGGTTATTCAATGGATTTAAATCTTATCAAAAAGCTCGTTAAGATTGTAGATACGAGCGAGATTACAGACCTTGAGGTTGAGGAAAACGGCTTACGCATTAAGGTTGCCAAAAAGTTCAGAGGTTTTAAAGCTGACAACCAGCCGCAGGTTTTAATAAGCCAGGTTCCTGCCGCCGGATCGCTGCCGGAAGCCGTTGCAGCGGAAGAAAAGCCGCAGGCTGCCGAGATGGCGTCAAATCTTCACGAAATTAAATCCCCTATTGTAGGTACGTTCTACAGGTCTCCCGCACCGGATGCCGATCCGTACGTTCAGGTCGGCGATAATGTTAGTGTCGGTTCTTTGCTCTGCATAATAGAGGCAATGAAGCTGATGAATGAAATTGAATCGGATGCCAGCGGAAAGATTGTTAAGATACTTGTAGAGAACGGTAAGCCGGTTGAATATAACCAGCCGTTATTTTTAGTTCAGAAAAGCTGATTCACATCTTTAGTCTTGAGGAAGTTTTGTTTAATAAGATTTTAATTGCCAATCGCGGTGAGATAGCTTTAAGAATTATAAGAACCTGCAACGAGCTGGGTATTAAGACGGTAGCCGTTTACTCGGAGGCGGACAAAGAATCCCTTCATGTTACCTTTGCCGATGAGGCGGTTTGCATCGGTCCTTCGCCAGGCAGGGAAAGCTATCTAAAGATTCCTTCTATTATTTCGGCGGCTCATATTACGGGCGCAGACGCAATCCATCCCGGCTACGGATTTCTTGCAGAGAATGCCAACTTCTCGGAGATATGCGCCGAATCAGGCTTACAGTTTATCGGTCCTTCTCCTCAAATGATTTCCTCGATGGGAGATAAGGCTTTCGCTAAAGACACAATGAAAAAGCATAACGTGCCCGTTATTCCCGGAAGCGACGGCGTTGTAAAAGACGCTGAGTCGGGTAAAGGAATAGCGGAGGAGGTCGGCTTTCCTGTTATTATAAAGGCTTCTGCCGGAGGCGGCGGTAAAGGCATGCGCATAGTATGGGAGAAAAAAGAATTTGAATCAGCATTTCAAACCGCAAGAGCCGAAGCTGAATCAGCATTCGGCAACCCTGAAGTTTATATTGAAAAATATGTTGAGAACCCCCGGCATGTTGAGATCCAGGTTTTAGGAGATATGTTTGGCAACGCATATTATTACGGCGAGAGAGATTGTTCCGTGCAGCGCCGTCATCAATAATTAATTGAAGAATCTCCTTCTCCGGCGCTTGATCAATCCTTAAGAGAAAAGTTGGGTGAAGCAGCATTGCTCGGCGTTCACGCGGTAAATTATGAAGGCGCAGGCACAATAGAATTTCTTGTTGATAAGCATAAGAATTTTTATTTCATGGAAATGAATACGAGAATACAGGTTGAGCACCCGGTAACCGAATGGGTTTACGGTGTTGACCTGGTACGGCAGCAGATTCTTGTGGCGGCTGGCGAGAAGGTGGAGACTCTTCCGAATAATCCGAACGGACACGCGATGGAATTTAGAATAAATGCCGAAGACCCGGAATTCGGGTTCCGTCCTTCGCCGGGTAAAATAAATTCCGTACATTTTCCAGGCGGTTTCGGAGTTAGGGTAGACTCTCATATTTATGCCTCTTATTCTATTCCGCCTTATTATGATTCTCTTATTGCCAAGCTTATTGTCTGGGGTCAGAACAGAGAGCATGCGCTCGCAAGAGGAAGGCGTGCGCTCGAAGAGTTTGTTGTGGAAGGTATTAAAACTACGATCCCGTTCCACTTAAAAGTATTACAGGACCCGAGATTCTTAAGCGGTAATTTTGATACTGGATTTTTAGAACATTTTGTCTTTTAATTGAAAATAAAAATTTAGAGGGTAGTATGAATTTTCCATCAAATCTGAAATACACAAAGGACCACGAGTGGATTTCTATTGAAGGCAGTACCGGTACAATCGGTATTACTGATTTTGCTCAAGGCGAGCTTGGCGATGTTGTTTATGTGGACATCGATCCTAACTTAAAAGAAATATCTTCCGGTAAATCTTTCGGAACAATTGAAGCTGTTAAAACCGTAAGCGATATTTACGGTCCCTGCGACGGTAAAGTCTTAGAGATTAACAAAGCGCTTGCCGATTCGCCGGAGACGGTTAATTCCGATCCTTACGGCGGCGGCTGGATGATTAAAATAGAAATTACTAATTCGGGTCAGCTTGAAGGCTTGCTTGACAGCGATGCCTACCAGAAGCTTCTTGGTGAATAACTAAAAAAGGTAGGATGTCAGATACCAAAAGTCAGATGTTGAACTTTGATATCTGATCTCTTTTTCCCGGATTACCATAATATTTGGAATATACCGTTTAACTCTTACAATCTATGGATAGACGAGAGACAATTTTAATAATCGATTTCGGCGCACAATACATTCAGCTTATTACCAGGAGGGTAAGGGAAGAACACGTTTATTCAGAGGTGCATCCGCATACTATTTCCTTAGAGAAAGTAAAAGAAATAAGCCCGGTTGGAATTATACTTTCCGGCGGACCGATGAGCGTTTACGATGAAGGTGCACCGAAGCTTGACCCTGAAATATTAAGGCTCGGCATCCCGGTGCTTGGAATTTGTTACGGTCATCAGTTAATCTGCCGGGCTTTCGGAGGTGAAGTTAAGTCTGCAAAAGACAGGGAATACGGAAAGGCGGTTCTGAACATTACCGGGGATTCGGGGCTGTTTGAAAATGTAAAGAATAATTCTGTCGTGTGGATGAGCCACGGAGACTATTTAACAAAGCTTCCCGAAGGCTTCAAAGTTGTTGCCGTGTCGGACCACTCTCCTTTTTGTGCAATCTCAAATGAAATAAAAAACATTCACGGAGTACAGTTCCATCCCGAAGTTATGCATACACAGGAGGGGAAAAAAATCCTTCATAACTTTTTGTTCAACATCTGTAGATGTAAAGGCGACTGGACCCCGCATAATTTTGTTGAAGAAAACATAAAGAAGATCCGTTCAATTACCGGCGGTTCAAAAGTAATTTGTGCCTTAAGCGGCGGCGTGGATTCAACTGTTGCTGCGGTACTTGTAAAGAAGGCTATCGGCGA
>JBJKRP010000221.1:0-3683 GCA_046704565.1 Ignavibacteriaceae bacterium
GCATATTCCGGCACATACGCACAGGATAAAAAGATATCGAAGAAAGATGTACCGCTAGCGGTATTGAACTCATTCCACAAAACCTATCCAAAAGTCGAAATCAAAGGAATGAGCACAGAAACCGAAAAGGGCAGAACGTTTTTCGAGATCGAAAGTGTTGATGGAAAGGTAAATAGAGACCTTCTCTATACAGCAGCCGGAAAAGTTGCCGAGATTGAAGAGACAATTCCCTCTTCCGAACTTCCTAAAATGTCAAGGCAGTCAATCGAAAAGAAATTTCCCGGTGCAAAGATTAAAAAAGCGGAAAGAAATACCAGCGGTTCAAAAGTAATTTATGAATTAGCTGTTGCAGGTAAGAAGGGAAAATTCGCAGTAGTTCTTGATAAAAACGGAAAAATTATTAGGAGCCAAAAAGCCTCTGCCGAAGAGGGTGATGGAGATTAATTATTCACACTAATAAATAAGGAAAAAGTGCATAAGTATCTTGCCATTATTTCTTCTACAACATAGAATCTGGTATATAAAGTCCTCTTTCAGTATTTTTACAAATTAAAAGGACAACTTTTTATTTAAAAATTAACCTAACTGATAAAGCATTAATAAAAAACATTGCGAAAACTAATAATAATACTTGTCTTGCTAAGTAATTTTGTCTTTGCGCAGTACAATCTGAATTACTTTATAAACAAGGCTATCAATAACTCGCCGGTCTTAAAAAACTTTGGTAATTTATACTTAATAAACAACCTGCAGAAGAAATTAGACTACGCACAGAACTCGGCTTTCCAGGTTTATTTATCCAGCAATCTATTGTTTTCGCCTTACTTTAATAACAATGGGGTCTTGTTTACACCTAACCCCGATCCGAACGCAATTGGATATGATGCCGCAATTACCAACGGAGGCTTATATTCCGCACAGATAAATTTCGAGAAGAATATTTTTAACAGCGGTCTGCTCAACGCACTAAATGAGCAGAGGCGTGTTGAAGGCAAAAGCTATGAAAACAAAACCAAAGAAGAAAAGCATGCTTTAGAGAAACAGGTAACCAACCAATACCTAAACACTCTTCAGTATCTCCAGCTTTATAAACTTTCAAAGAATATTGAAAACAATCTTAGCAGCCAGTTAAAGATTACCGGCGACCTTGTGACAAAGGGTTATGCTAAGGCTTCGGATTATCTTCAATTGAAGATTGAGATTAAGACTCAGTCAATTGATATGGATAAGACATGGCAGGATTATAAGAGTGGGCTGGCGCAGCTTTATTCGCTTTGCGGCATCAGAGATACTCAAACAGTTTTGATTGACACTGCGGAATTGAAGATGGTGCAGCCGGCTTCCTCTTCAAACTTTCTTATCCAGTACCGGCTCGACAGCTTAAACGCCGCTGCACAGCAAAATGTTTTTGAGACAAAATACCTGCCTCAGGTAAATTTGTTTTTCAATGCCGGACTTAATGCAGTTGAATTGAATGGTATTGACAGGAAGTTCGGAATGAGCGCAGGAGTAAACTTCTCACTTCCTATTCTCGACGGAAGCCAGCGAAGCATTACCCGGCAGCAGACTCAACTTTCAGAAGAGAGTCTATCGGATTATAAAAATTATCTTGCTAAGAATATTTCAGTGCAAAGGATGGATTCGGAAAACCGGATTGCATCGCTTAGGAAAAATCTTGACGATTTAAATATTCAGCTTTCGGATTACAAGAAGCTGATTACCCTTTCCGAGAGCCAGCTTCAGCAGGGTAATCTTTCCATGATAGAGTACTTAACTATCTTAAGGAACTATATTGATATGCAGAAAAATAAAATTACAACCGAAATAAATTATCAGCTTGAAATCAGCAACTACAACTATTGGAATTGGTAAGCTAAAATGATTACAAGATTAAAAAACATAAGTATTGAGAGCATCATAGGCATTTGTCTTTTTGTACTGATGTCTTCACTTCTTATCTCGTGCGGGAGTAAATCGAGCGATGATTCCGATACAGTAAATAGTGGTACCCCGGTAACAATCACTCATCCTATTTTAATGGATATGAACAACTATCTTGAGTTAAACGGGAACACAGTCTTTCTTAGCAAAGAAATTATTAGATCAACCTTCGACGGCTTCATTGTAAAAGTTTATAAGAACATCGGAGACGCGGTAAAACCCGGCGATAAGTTATTTCTTATCAGGACAAAAGAATCCGCTGCAAGCGATACATTAAGCATCAGGCTCGGCAATCAATTATTTCAGGGAGCGGTATACGTTAGTGCTAACTCCAATGGAATTCTTTCTGAACTAAATTATCATGCAGGAGATTATGTAACAACCGGCGAGCAGATTGCCGTTGTTTCCAATCCTTCTTCATTAAGAATTAAATTAAACGTTCCTTATGAAGACGTTTTAAAAGTCAGAATCGGAAACCAGTGCCTGGTCAATCTTCCGGACGGCGTAAATGTTCCGGGCATTATTGAGAATAATGTTCCGGCAGTTAATCCGGTAACTCAAACTCAAATTTATTACATCAAGCTTTTGAAATATCAAAGCGTGCCGGAGAGTTTAAACGTCATGGTAAAAATTCCTTTCGAGCATTTTAATAATACAACCGTGCTTCCGAAATCCGCTTTAGTTACCGACGTAACGGAATCCGACTTCTGGATAATGAAGCTGATAAATGATACTACAGCAGTAAGAGTAGATGTAAAAAAAGGAATTGAGGGAGACAGTGTTGCACAGATTTTAAGCCCAAAGCTGGATACCACCGACAAAATTGTCTTATCCGGTGCATACGGATTGCCGGATACTGCAAAAGTTGAGATTGTCAAATGAACAACTTCTATGTAAAATATAAGAGTCCGATTGCAATTATATTATTACTTATTTTACTCGGAGGAGTATTTGCTTTTACGCATATTCAATCCGCCCTGTTTCCGAATATTACCTTTCCAAAGATAAAAGTAATAGCCGATAACGGCGAGCAGCCTATCGATAAGATGACGGTTACGGTTACCGTTCCCCTGGAGAACGCTATTAAAAGAGTTCCGGGAATAACTTTAATCAGAAGCATAACAAGCCGCGGGAGCTGCGAGATTTCCGCCTTCTTCAACTGGAATTCGGATATCAATTTAGATAAGCAGAGAATTGAGGCAAGGATTAATGAAATAAAACAGAACCTGCCGCAGGGCAGCAATATTTCAATTGAAAGGATGAATCCCTCTATCTTCCCTATAATGGGCTTTTCTATTTACGGGAAAGGTTACAGCCAGATTGATCTAAGAAATATTGCAGAGTATACGGTAAAGCCGTTTCTTTCAAGAATAGAAGGCATTTCCGAAGTAGCCGTCGGCGGCGGTAAAGTTGAAGAATACCATGTTGTTTTGAATCCTTCGAAAATGAGCAGCTTACAGATTACTCCACAGACTGTTGCAAATAAGGTTGCAGAGTCGAACTTTATCTCCTCCACCGGATATATAAATGATTACGACAGACTTTATTTAACTTTAAATGAAGCAACTCAAAACAGTAAGGAAGAGCTTGAGAATCTTGTTGTGCTTAACTCTCCGGAAAGAGTTGTAAGATTAAAAGATATTGCAAATATTGAGATCGGAGCCGAACGGAGCTACGTTAAAATTAAATCCAATGGCGTAATATCCCCAATCATTCATGTTCTTAAACAACCCGATGCCAAT
>JBJKRP010000222.1:0-10561 GCA_046704565.1 Ignavibacteriaceae bacterium
GCCTTCACGGGCGATGTTGTCATCTCAACATCCGATGAACAGCAGGTGTACGTTAAGGTACTGGGTAACGATAGGGCTAGGAAAAAAGTTGCCATTCATTTTGATAATTCAGATGAAGGAGTTTCCGTTACGGCAAAGAGGAGAGACGGGTGGAGTATCTTCAATTTCGGTTCCGGGATTAAGCTGCGTTTCGAAGTTGAGCTGCCTAAAAGCTATAATGTAAAAGTATCAACTGCAGGCGGAGACATTTTATTAAGCGGTCTTGACGGAAGGATAGATCTTCATTCATCAGGAGGCGACATAAAGCTGCGTGACACAAAAGGCGAGAGCACCGTATCGACATCGGGCGGAGATTTAAGCTCTTCCAATTCCTCGGGCAGCCTTGATTTCAGGACATCCGGCGGCGATGTCCACGTAAAGAAATTTAACGGCGGCGTTAATGCATCAACTTCCGGCGGAGACGTCTTTATTGATGCGAGCAACGGCAAAATAACAGCTCATACATCCGGCGGCGAAGTAGAGCTAAATTATTCAGGTGAAAATTACGGGATTGAACTCGGCTCATCAGGCGGAGACGTTAATCTGCAGCTCCCTCCCTCATTTTCAGCCGATGCTAAAATGTCCACTTCTGGAGGAAGCATTAAATGCGACCTGCCGAAAACAAACGTAGAAAATATTTCCCAAACAAAATTTGATGCCGAGCTTAATAACGGCGGCAAGCCCCTGATCGTAAAATCTTCGGGCGGAGATATTGTTGTAAAAAGCAATTAACGCTCAAAGTTCCTGATTTTCCGGCACCGGATGTTCGATATTTATTCTGCATCCGGAGCCAAACGTCCCGGGTTTACGCTGCTGTTTTTTTTGACACGACTCTTTTATACTTTTATTCAATTAAAAAATTTATTTAACCCGGAGGCTTCGGAAATGGAACAGCGCCTGATATATCACTTTTTAGATGACGATGATCTGCTTAGAATAACCAGCAAGATTAAAGAAGTGGAAAAAACAACTGCAGGCGAAATATGCGTTACGATCAAAGAGAGGCGGCATTTCCTGAAAAAGAAAAAATCGATTATGGAACTTGCCAAGGAAGAATTCATCCGCCTGGGGATAAATAAGACAAGAGACAGCACGGGCATTCTCATCTTTATTCTTCTTGAAGACAGACAGTTTTACATACTTGCTGATGACGGAATAAATGAAAAGGTTCAGCAGACAGTCTGGGATTCTATTAGAGATGAAATGCAGGGCAAGTTTGCTAAAGGGGAATTCTGCAAAGGAATACTGCATGGACTGGATGAAGCTGAAAAAATTCTAAGTCAACACTTCCCTATTAAGCCGGACGACACAAATGAAATTCCGGACACAGTAAGAATTGAAAAATAGTCTGCAGCTCTTTAATTCAAGATGATAATAGAAATGGAATACCGTCTAATGAACAAACCTTGCATTACATCGATATTCCAAAATTCCTAATAAATTATTTGAGCCGTCAGTTGACCTCGTGAATATACGGTCTGATTTTACTTTCAAGCATATGTTTTGGTACGGCGCCGATAACTCCGTCGACGACCTCGCCGTTATTGAAAATGCCAATCGTTGGTATACTGCGGATACCGTATTTAATTGCAACTTTCTGGTTCTCATCGGTATTAAGCTTAACAACTTTTAGTTTGCCTTCATATTCCCGTGCGAGCTCATCAACAACCGGTGCAACCATTCTGCACGGACCGCACCAAGGTGCCCAAAAGTCTACGAGTACCGGCACATCGGATTTCAGAACTTCCTGTTCAAAATTTATGTCGGTTCCTTCAATAGTGTTTTCCATATTCAATTCATCCTTTCTTTAAAAATAAGATGCAAAATTTATCAGGCGGATTCAAAGAACTTAATTGCTCTTATCGCCAATCATTCCCAGATGTGTATGCTTAAAGTTATCGGCATATTTTAAGCCTAAGCCTAAAAAGCGGTCTATGCTTGAATGACCGAAAATTATTATCCCGGCAAGTATCAAATAATAGTTAAACGTTAAAGTGCCGATCAGGTAAAGCAGCACCGCAATACCTTTATGGTGAAAAATATTGTAGGCTGCGGCGCCGGCTCGGGGACTTATAAGATAACCGAGCATTGATATATCTGGAGTAATAATTAAAAGAAGGAATAACCACCAGGAGTACCCGAGCATGTTAAACAGCAAAATGGAAAGGCAGAATAACCCGAGCTCTTCGTAACGTAAGGCTTGCTTCATTTATTCCTTCCTTAATGTTCTTTAGGCTAACAAATACTTTTCAGCCTTGGTTCCGCATATCGGACAATCCACGCCCGGCTTTCCGAACTCGATATTTCCGCAGACCGGGCAGATATAAATTTCAACATCTTTCAGGTCTTTACCGCTTTCAACAGCCTCAAGCGCCATCTTATAAAGTCTCGCATGCACTTCTTCCGCCTTCAAAGCGTAGCCGAACATCCTTTTAGCTTTGTGGTTCTCTGCATTTGCAGCCTCAAGCATTGGCGGATACATCTCAGTATATTCGTAAGTTTCACCGGCTATTGCCGCTTTAAGATTTTCTTTTGTTGAGCCGACCCCATCCATTGCATTCAAATGCCCTTCTGCATGAATCTTTTCTGCGCGTGCCGCGGCGCCGAATAAACGTGCAACATTAGGGAATCCTTCCCTCCCGGCTTTCTTTGCAAACGCATTGTATTTCTGATTTGCCTGACTTTCACCGGCAAAAGCGGTTTTCAAATTTTCTTCAGTGTTAGCCATGTTTTTACTCCCAGCTTTCCTTTTAATTATTGATAAAATTTAATTACGGCTAAAGATATGAAATTTTCTTAAATAAATCACGGAGAATGAGTAGCAGCATGACCGAATAAATTAAATTTTTGATCATTCAGCCATGCTGCCGGAAAGTACTTAGTTTGTTTTAGAAGGCATATTAAAAATACTCTTATCTACATTGGCATTCGCAGTTATATTTGTATACGTTATATCCTGACCACGCTCATAATTTGCAACATGGAGCTGGAACGGAAGCAACGCTCCGTTTACCGGACGGTAATCGCTGTAGTCGGTTTGAGTTTGTAGCTCGCCGAGGAGAGTCTTATCATATTGAATCTTTCTAAGCAGCAAGCCGGAGTAAACATCAAAGTAGAACCTGAATCTTCTTATATCCGAATAACGGGCATCCACAACATAAACAGTATCCCCGTTCAGCAGCTTTACATCGCTGAACTTAAGAGCGGAATAATCATTCAGGAAATTTAGCGGCGCATAAAAATCGGCATCGAGCTGAATATCCTGCTCATCACCAGCCGAAAGGGGCTGTACGCCGCGCGGGGATTTAACCCAGCCCGTGCTGCCGTTATAGCCTCTTTCCATAGTGCCGAACGGAAAAGTTACTGAGGAATAATAATTATTCGGTGCTGCCCAGATGGTGGAAGTCTGAGTCGTTCTATTATTTCCGTTATTTACCGTACCCTCAAGCTTAAGTGAGGTAATCTTTTCCAAAGCACTCTTACCGCCGATAGCCTGCTGATATTTGGCTATAATCTGCTGGGGAGTATTAAGCCTGTTCGGCACACTTATCTCCTGCTGTTCCGATCTTTGATCCATCATTCTCTCCTTCATCATCGAAGCAGTCATAACAGCGGGAATAGTATTCGGCTCAGCGTCGCCGTGATGGCATGTAAAGCACGTAACAACCTGCTTACCGTCGAAGCTGTCCTTATTAATTGCCTCGACCATTTTAATCATCTTACGTGCCTTTCTTTTCTCCGGCTTTTTATCGCTGTCCATATGTCCGCGGACATGACAGTTCGAGCAATCGAAACCAAGAGACGCCGATATAAAATCCATAGTCGGCTGCAACTGCGAGGCAGGCATACCTTTAAGCACTTTTATGTTTTTAAAAACCTCGTCGGTGGTTTTTTCTTTTCCGCCTTGTTGGTTATCGTTGTTAGTTGGGGGACTGGAATGCAAGGACATCCATCCCGTAGTTAACAATAAAAGCAAAATCCCTAATAAAAACAGAAAACTTCCATGGAAAGACTTTTTAAAGAACATCAATCAACCTTTCAGAATGTTATAAATAATGGGGAAATAAAAAGCAGAAAAGATACCGGAATCTTTCCAACCCGCAAAAAGACCGCCGGTTCTTTTCCACCTGGTAATTAGAAAACGAAGCAATTTATTTTGCAACTGAACGTAAATACTCAAGTACCGCACGCGCATCGTTTTTTGTCAATTGCTGATCCGGCATAATTACTTTGTACTCGTCAACAAGCTTTTTCATTATCGGATCCTTCTTCTGCATCTCGGTTGTGTTTAAGAGATAATTCATTATGAATACCGGCGTGTTCTTCTTTGTTACATCTCTTAACGGTGGACCAACGAGCCTTGTATCAAGCTGATGACATGCGATGCACTTTGTGTTAAAAATTTTTGAGCCGGCAGAGACAAGCTTAGGGTCAATAGTTCCCAATGTTACGTCCTTTACGGGACCGATTCCATTATCATCCGGGTATTCATATTTTGAACTTGACGGCGGCTGACTTGTTTCAGCAGTCTCAATCTTAGGTTTCGGCTTTTGTGCCGGCGCCTCGGAATTATCAGCCGGAGGCTGTACTTGATCTTTATACTTTGTATTTATGCACGAAATATTTATAAATGCCAGTGCTGTAAGTAAGAATAATAAATATTTTAACTTCATTCAGAGTCCTTTAGGGCAGTAAGGTCAGCCTTCTTTTTAAGAAATAAAAAAATTGTTCATTTAAAAATAGACGGATGGACTAATCTCCACTGTGAGGTGAGACAAGAACGGTAAGACGGGCTCAATTAAGAAGAAATAAAAAGGCGGTTTAAGATAAAACCGCCCAAGTAATTTTTATTAATTTATTTTTTTTCTATAGACCTGAAATATTCAAGAACCGAACGAGCCTGCTTTTCGGATAACTGCTGGTCGGGCATCAAAATCCCGTTGAATTCCTTAATCAACTTCTTCAACTGCGGATCTTTCTTCTGCATTTCGGTTGTATTAAGAAGGTAATTCATAAGATAGACCGGGGGCAGCTTCTTTACTATCGGCTTTAATGCCGGTCCTACAAGCTTAGTATCGAGCCGGTGACATGCAAAGCATTTTGTATTAAAGATTTTTTTCCCTTCCTTAACCATACTTTCGTCTATCGGACCGAGCTTAACTTCCTTAACCGGACCAATGCCGGTCTCAGCCTCTGTAGGCTTCTTCTGCTTGGCGCTTGAAGAATCCATTACCAGGCTTTTTTCTTTTTCCATTTTATTCATTTGACCGGCTTTAACCCCCGCTAAGCTAAAGAAGGCAAAAACCAGGACAACAAACATTACATAAACTAACTTCATCTTTTTTCCTTATTATTTTTCTTTTTTCTATAACGTTAAACCATACCTGTTAAAATACTACCCAACCGACAACATACAAGGTATTATTATCGGAAGCATTTCTTCCTGAGCCGTCATAATTATTACTGCTTCCATTAAACTTGCCGTACATAACATACTGAACTGAAAACTGGGTATTCAGCCACGGCAGGTAAGTAACCTGCGCTATTTCACCGCTGCTGTTTGGCGTGCTGTTATTATAGCCGTCAACGGGATCGGGAGTATAAACCGTCGGGTCTCCGGTCCCGCTTGTCGCAAAATAACCGAGTGAAAAGGCAACACCAACGGGAAAGTTGTAGCTTGCGTCTATCTTAAACGAATTTAACGTCAACGATGGATTAGACGAACCTCCTGCTGCGTATGTTGCATTGAGACTCTGCTTTTCCGTAATGTAAGAAGTATGAGCTATAATTGCACCGTTTGGCAGCGTCTTTTCGTATTGCGCATCAAAGCCGATATCCGTATACTTATCCGTACTCGGATCGCTTATGCCGGTAGGATAAAACCGTGAAGCCAAGCCGAAAGTGCCGACCTCTATATAATCAGTTTCCCATTGCTGCTGCAAAGCAATCCTCCAGTAGGGCGCGTAACCAGCCATTGTCATTGATGAATCTGCAACTGTTTCGGGAATAGGACCACCTTGTTTAGTAACATGATATAAGCTGAATTCTCCATAAATTAAATTATTATAAAGTGCATATGCACCAAGCCCTGAAACCGAACCTCCGAGGTTATTGATTATAGGGCTCGCGCCGGGTGCCGGTGCAACCGCAGACGAAACGAACGGAAATCCCCAAGCAGGCGTGGTGTTCCAAACATCCTGAACCGTCGGGTTATTGTTTAAGGTAACGCCGTATAAAAGATCATTATCAAAAACCGTCGTATGGTCTGCGAAGCGCAGATCGGTATTATCTAGACTGAATTGCCCAGATTGGTCGTCATATGTTACCTGTATAAAAGAGCCGAAGTTAGGCGAAATAGCGCCGGCAACAAACAAGCTGAATTGCTGCGGAAATTCGGTAACATCATTTTGAACGCCTGGAACCGAAGTAGCAATTTTATTATGCGAGCCCTGAATCATAGCTGAAATGGGAAGCATACTTAAAAGCTTTAAGTTTGTACTTTCTTCTTTATATGTAGATTGAATAGTCGCAATGCCTGTCATAGTATAACCGTTCAGCTTAAACAATCTGCCGAAAGGAGTAAGCTCCGGGTAAATATAATGGCATGTACTGCACGGAAGATTTGTCTGTCGCGCAAAGCTCGGAATCGAATACGACACGCTTGTAAATGATAAAAGTAATATCCCTATTGCAATAGTAAAGACTTTGAAGTCCTTAACTACATTTGACATCTAGAACCTCCAATAATTATTAATGGTTGAATTTGAAAAATCTTTAAATTTGCAATGAAATTACAATCAGTAACTACCAGCCAAGATTATTCAAAACTATTTTAAAATGTCGTTGCTGTAATCACGAAGACCGGAAAAATTAACCCGGTAACGCAGAATGATGTAGATCCTTAAGCGTAGACATGTTAGTTGTATGATGATACCCAAATATTATTCCAATCTTCCTACAGGGGATAATTATCATAAAATTTGAATCATCTGTTTTCTGTTTCTCAATATCGGGAATTTATAGTTTTCCCAAATTTCTTTTCAGAGAAAACTAACAGAAATAATGTAATTGTAGTCCGCCGTAATATTTTGTAATGAAATGTAGAGCCCGAAAAAGATTTCCGATCCCCGGCGCCTGAACGATATCAAGCGTCGAGGATCGGGAATCAAAGTTTTTTACCAGATCTTTACAAGCTTATCATCCGGCATTCTCATCGGGTCGCCGGGCTTAACATCAAAGGCTTTCCAGAAAGCGGGCGTGTTGCTTAAAGGTCCGTCCACCCTGTAATGTTCAGGTGAATGAGGGTCTACCTTCACACGCAGTCTCAATCTTTGAGGTCTGTTTTTAATCTTCCAGATATTTGCAAAAGAAAGGAAGAATCTTTGTGCGGGCGTAAATCCGTTTATCGGCTTTCCGCTTTTATACTCGGCAGTTTTCATGAATGCATCAAACGAGACATTAACGCCGCCAAGATCGGCAATGTTTTCGCCTTCGGTCAACTTGCCGTTTACATGCAGCGTATCTACTGCAATGTAATTATCAAACTGATTAATTATTCTTTCGGCGCGGACGTCGAACTTTTCCTCGTCCTGCTTTGTCCACCAGTCCTTCATGTTTCCCTTGGCATCATACTGCCTGCCTTCATCATCAAAGCCGTGTGTCATCTCATGACCGATAACGCAACCGATACCTCCGTAGTTGATTGCGTCATCAGCCTTCGGATCAAAGAAAGGCGGTTGAAGTATACCTGCGGGAAAAACTATCTCATTATTCTGAGGATTATAATAAGCGTTCACGGTCTGAGGAGTCATTCCCCATTCCGTTTTATCAACCGGCTTGCCGATCTTTGCCAGGTCCTTCTTTGTATTGAACACAGCCGCGCTCAAAACATTTCCGAAATAAGAATCTCTGTTTATTACAAGACCTTTGTAGCTTTTCCATTTATCCGGGTAGCCGATCTTAACAGTAAAAGCAGAAAGCTTTACAAGAGCCGCCTTCTTCGTCTCCGGGCTCATCCATTCAAGGTTCTTAATCCTATTGCTCAATGAAGCCATAAGATTATGGACAAGCTGAAGGGCGCGTTTTTTTGCGTACGGTGGAAAATATTTTTTTACAAAAAGCTTTCCCAATTCCATTCCTATTCCGCTATTAACTGCGCCGAGAACTCTTTTCCATCGCGGCTGCATTTCCTTTGTCCCGTTCAACTCCTTTCCGAAAAAGTCAAAGTTTGCATTTACAAACGGACTGCTGAGGTAGGGCTCGGCTTCACGGACAATGTTCCACTTCAAATATTCCTTTAGCGTATCGAGCGGAGTATTCTTTACAACGGTGCTTATCTCCTTAAAGAAATCGGGTTGGGCAACGTTTATATCGCCTGGTTTCTTTACGCCGATTAGAGTAAAATATTCTTCCCAACTAAAATCAGGAGACAAACCGGTTAATTCTTTAATCGTCATCTTATGATAAATTTTATGCGGGTCGCGTTCTTCAACACGGGGCATCGAAGCCTTTGCAAGCCTGGTCTCCAAATCCAAAATAGACTGAGCGGTCTTCGCAGCTTTGGATTCATTATAGCCGATAAGCATAAATGATTTTTTTATCAGTTGAAGATAACTTTCCCTGGTCGATTCAGTATTCTTATCATCTTTCAAATAATAATCGCGGTCGGGCATTCCAAGTCCGCTTTGCCAGAGTTGTGCAATATTCATGTTGCTGTTCTTAGCATCCGCACCCGATCCGAATGAAAATAAAGGGTTTGAATATCCGAGCTGAACTCTTACAAGTTCCTTATAGAAGCCTTTCATATCTTTAACATTGCTTACGGCATCAAGATCTTTTTCGATAGGCTTATAGCCGTCCTGTTCAACCTTATCGGAATCCATACCAGTAGAATAAAAATCGCCGACAAGCTGCTCGCTGCTGCCTTTCTTATAGCCCGAATGTTCCTCAAGCCCTTTTAAAATATTTTTTATCTTATCGAGGTTTTGATCGTTAAGCTCGTAGAATGAACCCCATGCCGGGTAAGCAGCCGGTATCTCGGTATTTTTAAGCCAGGTACCATCAGCATACTCAAAGAAGTCGACAGCGGGACTAACCGTAGTATCCATGTCTTTTTTATTTATTTCATCTCCGCCGTCTGTCTGACAAAAGGCTGAAGAAGTTATTCCCGCCGCAAACAGAAGTAGGAACAAAGTAACAACTTTAGTCTTGCAAAAAAGCATTACAAACTCCTATAAAAAATTCATTAGTAAAATTGATTATCTCATATAGTTATTTTTCTATACTGGCAATAAAATTATGAAAATCTCATCAATTATTTAAATAAAAAATGAACAGCGGCTAAAATTTTTATCGCAGCCTCCTGAAGGAGATAGTCGTCTCTCCTTATGCTTAAATGAAACTTTAAGAAGTTCGGTCTCCGCAAGCGAAGTATGGTTCCTTAAAATTTAAGTTCCGATTTTTATTGACGATACAATTTATTGTTGTAATTTTGACTTATAAATTTTAATTGCCATAAAATGACATTCCAATTTTTCTATCGCAGCGTAAGCTCGAGGCTGTACAAAATAAAGTTATTATAACAACTGATATAAATGGTTAAAAGAAAGTCTTCAAACTATTTCTGGTTTGTAATTACTCCGGCGGTGTTTCTTGCAATCGCGGTAAGTATCATTTACATTGATGCCGGCTTAGCAAAAAGGGTAATGGCTTTCCTTCTGTCGATCAAAACGCTGCACAGAGCAACAGAGAACATCCCGGACGTTTTAGTTTACCTGGTTGCCGGCGCAACGGTTTTAATGTGGATTGTTTACATCTACAGGTACATTAATAAAAAGTTAGATGCTGAAACCAGCTTTTTAAGGTTAGCAGCCTCAACACTGCCGGTAACTTATTTTATCAAGGTATTTCTGCAATTCACTTTCGGAAGAACCTCTCCCCGCAACTGGCTTATAAGCCACGAGCCTTTGTTGTTCAAATTTTTTAATGAGCATGGAGGAAGCTTCCCGTCAGGGCACATGACCGTCTTCGTTGCATTCGGCACGGCTGTCTTTATTTACTTTCCTAAATACAGGAAGCTGGTTGTTGCTTTGCTCGTTATTCTCGGTTTTGCTCTTATTGGAACCGACTATCATTTCCTAAGCGATGTTATTGCCGGAGCCTACCTTGGCTTTGTAATAACTTATACTTTATGGCGTCTTTACGAAAAATAATTTACTGCACGCCGGGCTAACCTGCCGCGTGCAAGCGGACTCCAAGGAATAACGCCAATCTCATCTTCCGCACAAAGCGGAAACATTTCACGCTCTTCTTCCAGGTAAAGCAAATTGTAGTGCGACTGCATTGAGATAAATCGCGTCCATCCGTGAAGTTATTTATATCCGCGCTTAAGAAGATATTTGGCTCCTGCCTGAAAAGCTTTTTCATCCGGGACAAAAAACCCGAAAGCATCCGACAGACGGTTGGTAACATTAAAGGCAAAGCAGACTGCAAGCGCATCTTCAATCTGTTCCGGTGTAATACG
>JBJKRP010000223.1:0-29312 GCA_046704565.1 Ignavibacteriaceae bacterium
TTAATTCAGTTTTTATCCGGTATACACTTATAAGATAGGAGTTATTATGAAAGCTTTTTTCTATTTTTCTTTTCTGATACTGGCGCTTGCCTCATCTCTTTACTGTCAAAGCGGAAGTGATAACCAAATCTCTCCGCGGTGAAATTTAACTGCGGTCCGTCCAAATACCGGTGTGCAAAATAACTCTGGCTAAGTGCGGTATCACTCATTTCGTTTGTACGCCGCTGCACGACAAAAATAAATAACGCAGGTTTATTATTAAATAAGCAGCCGGCAGATATTAACCATCGGGCTTCGTCCGAAAGCATTCGGACTTCGCCGCGAGAGGCAAACAACATACCATCCGCCTTTGGCGAGATCTCGCTTCGCGGACAAACAACAAACAAAAAGCCCTACCACCTTTCCTTACAACCACCAACAATCCAATAACCAACTGCCCAAAAGCTACCTACATCTTTATGGGGTTGTGAAGGCTTTTTCATAAAGATAATTTTCTAATGAGTTAATTCAGTTTTTATCCGGTATACACTTATAAGATAGGAGTTATTATGAAAGCTTTTTTCTATTTTTCTTTTCTGATACTGGCGCTTGCCTCATCTCTTTACTGTCAAAGCGGAAGCATTAACAACACACTTGCTGCAGGAGGCACTTTTAATATTAAAGATGGTACAACCACTTTCTTAACGCTACAGCAATCCAATGGTTATCTTGGCATTGGTACAACTCCAAATCAGCAGCTTGAAATAACTAAAAACTTCCGCATGCCTAATACTACTACCGCTTCTAATGTCGGGATAATGTATAAAGCAGGTGCTAGATTTTTACATAATTGCGGTACTGATAATACCTTTTTAGGAGCTTATACCGGTAATTTAAGTTTAACAGGCACAAAAAATACAGGAATAGGAAGTAACTCCTTAAGCAGCATTACATCTGGAGGTTATAATTCAGCAATAGGTTATAGTGCATTGTGTTACAACGATGCAGGTGGCAACAATACGGCTGTTGGAGCCTTCGCTCTCCTTTACAATACCGATGGGGAAGGTAATACTGCAATTGGCAGAAATTCATTAGGTAATAATGCAGGCGGAGACTTCAATACAGCAGTTGGAAACACGTCATTATATTCAAATACCGCGGGTATTTGGAATACCGCTGTAGGCTATGGAGCTTTATATACTAATGTAGTAGGCAGTTATAATACAGCTGTAGGCTATAATTCTCTTTACAACAGTACGGGAAGCCAAAATGTTGGTTTAGGTAATTATGCCGGCGATGATATGACAACCGGTTCAGATAATATTTGTATAGGTTATAATTCCCAGGTACCTACTGCAACAGCAAGTCACCAGGTGAGGATTGGAAGTAATACAATAACCAGTGCAAGTATTCAGGTAGAATGGTCGATAACAAGCGACAGGCGATGGAAAAAAGAAATTGAAACTTCGAATCTTGGGCTTGGATTTATCTCAAAGCTCAATCCCGTTTCATACATTCGTAAAAATGATGATAGACAAAGAGTTGAGTACGGATTTATAGCTCAGGATATTGAGGAAGTGTTAAAGCAATCCGGCATTAACAGTACAGGTATGATTACCATAGATGATAAAGGATATTATGAGCTGAGATATAATGACCTTCTTGCGCCTATCGTAAAAGCAATACAGGAACTGAAAGCTGAGAATGATAGCCTTAAAAAGATAAACAATAATTTGACAAATGAGCTTACCTCTCTTCGTACCTCGATTTCAAGTCTGGTAAAGGAAGAAGTAAAGCTGGTTTTGCTGAAGGCTGTACAACCCGATGCCTCAGAGGAGAATGTTTCTTTAAGCAATGCCGCTCGCTAAAATGGAGGCATTACAATGAAACGATATTTTTCAAAAGTTAATCTTATACTGTCTCCTCAGAGGGTTGTATTGATTGCAGCACTCTGTATTGTCCCTTCTTCAATATTTAGCCAGAGTACAATGGAGCATCAGCTGGGAACCACGATTGAAGTAACCGCAGGCGCCGATATCTGTGCTGATAATGTTATTATTGATGGTACCTATTTGGGAACAGGCACCAAATGCAGTGGACCTTTGCCTGTGGAGATGACCCTTTTTAATGCTGCCTACCTGAACAATTCAGTTATACTAAACTGGAGGACTGAAACCGAAGTCAACAACTACGGATTCGAAGTACAGAGATCAGTAATCAGTAGTCAGAACTCAGGAGAAGAGAAGCACGCTGTTTCAGTACAATGGGAAAAGGTCGGCTTTGTAAGCGGGCATGGGAACAGTAATTCATTAAAGAATTATTCATTTAAAGATGAGAACATTTCTTCCGGTAAATATTATTACAGGCTAAAACAAATAGATAACGACGGCTCATTCAAGTATTCAATAGAGATAGAAGTAGAGGTAAATGTACCTCTCAGCTTTGCTCTTTATCAAAATTATCCCAACCCGTTTAACCCGACAACATCCATTAGCTATAGACTTTCAGCAGACAGTTATGTGCTGTTAAAGGTTTATAATGTTCTCGGTGAGGAGGTAAGGACTCTTGTAAATGAAAACAAGAAAGCCGGGGTTTATACATTCAACTTTGATTCGAGAGGGTTGAGTAATGGAGTTTATCTTTACAGAATAACAGCAGGAAAGAATTCCGAGGTTAAGAAGATGATAGTTCTCAAATAATCTCTGCGCTCTTTGCGAAACCTTGGCGAACTTTCCCCAAAGGGACGGCTATGCCGGCGTAAAATAATGCTTCACGCAAAGAAGGCGCAGAGACCGCAAAGGGAAAAGAATTTAACACATACAAGAAAGGAATAATAAAATGAAGAGTATCGATTACATGTCGGTTAAGTACGCGCTTGACCGCCCGCTTGCGGTGCTGCTTTTAGTCCTTTGTGCGCCGTTCATGCTGGTATTTGCAGTTGCTGCTGCACTTGAGCTAAAGGCATTTCCGTTTATAATCCAGGAGAGGGGATTGACTTTCGAGAATGGAAGGCTGAAAATATACAAGTTCAGAACAATGAGGAAGCATAATACAAACAATGCCAGGAACGCGAAGAATGTATTCGAGAAGCATTACCTGGAAGGCTTTGTACCGCCGTTCTGCAGATGGCTTAGACAAACGGGATTAGATGAATTGCCTCAGCTTCTAAATGTAATAAAGGGAGAGATGAGCTTTGTAGGTCCGCGCCCGTTTACGTTAGCAGATCTGGAAATAATAGAGAAAGAAGATGATAAGTCATACAGAATATTGGGTAAGCTTCAGTCGAAGCCGGGAATCACAGGTTACTGGCAGGTACATGGAAGCCGGAGACAGGGAGCAGCAAATATGGTATGGCTTCAAGAGTATTATGACAGGAACGTATCGCTCCGGCTGGATATAAAGATATTCTTTTCAACCTTGCCGTTGATAATGCTTGGACAGCATACCGATACAATAGTGGTCAATGATTTAGCTTCAACAAAAGAAATATTGGTTAAGAGCTTAAGCCACAGCTAAAACTCTTAGCGTCCTTTGCGTGGTTTCTGTGCTCTCTGCGTGAAATTTTTCACGCAAGGACCGCTAAGTGCACGCAAAGCTCGCAAAGAAGAATTAAGGTAATATTCTAAGATATAGGTAACTAAAACTTTTGTTTGATAGGCATATGTCGCGATGCATGGCAATAAAACTTTTGTTTGACAGCAATGTAAAGCGATACATAGCGGCAAAAAACTTTTTTGATAGGTAGGTATCGCTATACAATACAATAAAACGGTTTTTTGATAGCTATGTAACCCGGTACACATCAATAAATAATTTGTTTTGTACCGGTGTATTGCGTTACATCTCAACAAAACGTGTGTTCAGTCCACATGTATTGCTATACATGGAAATAAAACGCTTGTTTTGCCGGGATATACCGGAATATATTGCGAAAATACGCGGTTTTGAAGATTGTTCAACAAAAATAATTATAGAAAAGAAGCTTTTTATAACAAAAAATTTATCATTCAATTAAATAAGGAGATGAAAAAATGATACAGCATTTAAAGAGCAACCCATTCTTATCTCAAAAACTGGGCAATGGCGATTATTCAAAATATTCTTCATTACATTTTGAAAGAATGATAACCGGTATTCCTGAAACAGAAATGCTGATATATGGAATTCCGGTTAAAAACATATTTGACTCCATGATATCCGGAACGAGGACTAAGATAGATGACTTTAAGCTAAGCATTGCCGAGCAGTCTACAGAATCCTCGCAAAGAGAAGGTAAGACAATAAGCCTGGATGATTCAATTACGGACATGAAAACATTCATTTCATATAAGGAAGGTGTAATTGCAGATAAGTTCCATCCGGGTACGCCGGTTTATGAAGAGTTTTATCCGCATGGAAAATCCGAATACAGGCGTGCTGCAAAGAAGGACATAGAGACGGTTTTTAAGAGGTTTATTGAAACCCTTACAAGGCATAAAGACAGCTTTGATGAGGCGATGCTTATCGAGGCAAACGAAAAGTATATTGCATGTTTAACAGCAAGAGAAACCCAGCTTGAATCCAAAGGCAAAGTAAAGCACGGCTCTACTGATATTGACCGCAAGCGGTATGCCCTGGGAGTGCAGATGTATAAAAACCTTTTAACGCTTCTTTTAATAAACGCTGAAGAGCCCCTGAAGGCATTAGCGTATTTTGATGAGTCCATGATAAAGAAGGATTCTAATGATAAAGAGTCTCCGGCGCTGCCGGTAAAGTAGGCAGTTGATTCTTGGCGGCACGACGCAGCCGTGACGAATGAGTTTAAATAAACAGATTGCCAGTTAGTATTATGGCTATACATTATAACAAAGCTACTTGTTATAAAATCTAAATTTAATTTGGAGGTTGAAATGAACTCAAAGTCTCTACTATTACTTCTCTTAATTCTATTTTGGCTTATTCCATTAAAGCTTACTGCGCAATGGACTGATGCAAACGGTACAACATATGATCAAATTCCATATATAAGTTCGTTTACTGTTAGCGGTTCATATGTATTCGCGGGAACCCATAATGGTGTATTTCAATCAACTGACAATGGAGTGAATTGGATTCAGGTTAATGATGGATTAACTAATTTCGACGTTCAATGTCTTACGGTTTGTGGCACCTACATTTTTGCTGGGACGGATTTCGGTATTTATCGTTCTTCCATATCCGACCCGTCTAATATTAGCTGGACACAAGTTAATAACGGCTTAAATAATTTACGCATTACAGCTTTAATAAATGACGGCACGAATATTTTTGCTGGTACTGATAACGGACCTAATAACGGGGTTTATCTTTCTACTAATAACGGAGATGATTGGTCATCTGTAAGTATCGGCTTGCCTGACGGCATATTTGTGAATTCGCTTTTAGTTAATAATGGTTACATTTTTGTCGGGACAGATAATGTTGTAGGTATATATCGCTCTTCTATCTCAGATTTATCGAATATCAGTTGGTCGGCGGCGAATACAAATTTGACTAATACGCATGTATATGCGTTAGCAGCAATAGGATCAAATATCTATGCCGGGACGTACGGCTCAGGAGTTTTCCAGTCAACAAATAACGGAGATGATTGGGCAGCCATGAATTCCGGTCTTCCTGAAAATGAAAATGTTTGGGCTTTCGGTGTAGAAGGTTCTTACTTACTGCTGGCAGATAACAGCACTATTTATATTTATACCGGAACTTTATGGTCGCCATCTGCCAATTGGAGTTCGGGATCAGTGAACTGTTTTGGCGTAAGCGGCTCAAACATATTTGCAGGATGCGGAGGAGGGATTTTTCTCTCAAGCGACCACGGGGATAATTGGGTAAGCAGAAGTACGGGAATTTCTCAAACAAATAATTTAACGGTACGCTCAATTATTACAAGTGATTTGAATATGTTTGCTGGTTCATGGGACAGAGGGGTCTATTTATCAACTGACAATGGTTCAAACTGGAGCGAGGCAAATACTAGTACTACCAGCATGAACTACCAGGTAAGTTGCTTAGCAGTTAAAGGTACAAATATTTTTGCGGCTACATCAAACGGGATTTATAAATCTCCTGTTTCCAATATAGACTGGGCTTATACTAGCTCTGATATTCCGGGATTTCTTAATGTACGTTATATTTTAGCGAAGGGAAGCAATTTATTTGCCGCCACCGATGGAGAAGCGGGAGTTTATATATCAACAAATGATGGCTCCAGCTCGGCAGCATGTACTAATACCGGTCTTACAAATACATCTACAAGATTTCTATATACAGACGGAACTAATCTATTTGTTGGAACAACAAATGGCGGTTTGTTCAAATCCACAGATGATGGAGGATCGTGGAATTCTATTAGCAGCGGGCTTAGCGGATCGATTTATGGATTGGTAATTATCGGAACCGATATGTTTGCAGCAAGCGCTGGAAATGGAGTTTTTATTTCAAACGATGGAGGCGCGAACTGGAGTCCGGTAACTACTAGTTTAACTAATACCGATGTTCGTTCATTAATTACCGATGGTACTAATTTATATGCCGGCACTTACGGCGGCGGTGTGTTTGTTTCTACCGACAATGGTTCAAACTGGGGCGAGGCTAATACGGGGTTGGACAATACAACTCTTTGGACTATAGCCATCTCCGGTGATAATATGTACGCCGGAACAGAAGGCGGCGGAATTTACATTCGTCCTACCGAAGAGGTTTTACCTCCGGCAATGATTTCCATTACTTTCAATGTTGATATGACAAAATATATTAATAAAGGATTGTTCAATTCAGCAAGCGACCAAGTTTATCTCAGAGGCTCATTTACTAATGATTGGGGAGCTATGTATGAAATGACAAAAGAATCAGGTAGCTACATTTATACTCTCACAAAATCAGTAGACCAAAATACTCAATACGAATACAAATATTTTATCAATACCGAAGGTGCCGAAAACGGAGGATGGGAAATGAATGGTGTTGGTTCAGGCGGAGCGAATGGTAACAGAGTTTTACCGGCTGCGGCTTCCAATATTGAATTACCAGTAGTTTATTTTAATGATTTGAGAAAACTTTTTATTTCAGATGCTCATGGAGAAATATTAAAATCGGATTTGGCACTTGGTAATTTTTCTACATTATCTGGTTCTGAAGCACAGCCTACAAGTGTTTTCTTTCATTCAAGTAGTCAAAATATCTATTGGGCAAATTTGCATGAGATATTGAAAGCTGATTATTCTCAGGATATGACTACTTTTGAAAATAAATCTACTGTTTTAACTGATGGAGAAAACCCTTTAAGTGAAGTACAACTAAATGCAACGAACGGAAAGATATACTGGCTTAACGGGGGCGGCATCCAGAAATCGGATATGAATGGAACCAATAAAGAAACATTAGTTGCAGGAACAATTACGGGGTATGTTCTAGATGTCGGCAATGATAAGGTTTACTATATTGATGGTGCTAACTCAAAAGTTAAAAGAGCAAACCTAAGCGGTGATCTAAATGAACAGGAAATCACTTCGCTTTCCGGAACTAATATCGGAATTGACTTCGATCCTTATACACAAACAATTTATTATAGCGATAACGGAAATAGCGGAGGTTCGATTAGAAAGATTGAACTGCTTGCTCACGATAATGTCTCAACAGTAATATCAGGACTCGGAAATATTCAAAACCTGGTGTGCGAACAAGATGACGGGAAATTATATTTAAGTCTGGATGATGCAGGTAATACAAAAATCCAAAGAATAAATTATAACGGAACTCAGTTAGAAGATATTATAGCGAGTACAAATTTACACACTGCCGTTGGGCTAAGTATAATGGAAATTGCTCAATGTCCAACAAACCAGGCGTCTGCAGTGAGTGCACCTGAGCCACAGGAAAATCAAGTTACAATAAGTTGGACAAGAGGAAACGACGGGGACAGATGTATTGTATTTATGACGCAAGGAGCTGACGTGGGGCAGTGTGCCCCGATAACCGGCGTATTTTATAATGCTGTATATAACGAGACTGGAAGTGTGTTCGGTTCAGGTACCCCGAGCTGGGGGAATGGCTGGTCTTGTGTGTATAATGGGACAGGTAATAGTGTGGTTGTAACCGGTTTAACGGCTTCAACAGATTATTCTGTTGCTGTATATGAATATAATAGTAGGAATTGGTTTGAATCCTATAGTAATAATCAAGTTAATAATTCCAAATCATTAGTTACAGCACTGCCTGTTGAATTAACAAGTTTTACTGCAAACGTGAATACAAATAAAGTAGAACTAAACTGGCAGACGGCAACGGAGGTAAACAACTTTGGATTTGAAATCCAGAGGTCAGAAGTCAGTAGTCAGAAATCCGTAATCAGTAGTCAGAATGAAGGCAAAAACTGGATAAAAGTTGGATTTGTAGAGGGCAGCGGCAACAGCAATTCACCAAAGAGTTACTCCTTTACCGATGATAATCCAACCGGCGGGAGTGAGTTTCAATATAGGCTAAAGCAAATTGATAACGACGGGCAATTCAAGTATTCTGTTATAGTTGATGTAAAAGTTGTCCCAACGAGGTATGAGTTGTTCCAGAACTATCCGAATCCGTTTAATCCGACGACAATAATCAAATACCAAATTCCAAATCCCGGTCATGTAACACTTAAGCTTTATGATGTGCTCGGGAGAGAGATAAAAGAATTGGTAAATGGAGACAAAGAAGCGGGAATTTATAAGATAGAGTTTAACGTAGCAGGTATACCGAGCGGTAGCTATTTTTATCAAATAATATCAGGTGAATACAAGAGTGCGAAAAAGATGATGGTGCTGAAGTAACTTGGAATATCAAACAGCTTTTTATAATTTTAAAAGTAATGTGCTATTTCTTATAAAAAATTAGGAAAGAAATAACGTAGGTTTTTCTATGAAACCCGATATCCGGATGATGCACAAAGTATGGGATGTGGTGAAAATGGAAGACAAATCCCCAGCCAGGCTTCCGAAGATTAATTTCGATGATATTATAAGCTCAATTTTTACTACCGGTCCGTTTTATTATTATGTAATTGATTTCTGCAATATGGGCGTTTCCCACCTTAGTTCCGGCTTTGAGGAAATCCACGGTATCAAAACGGAAGATGTAATTTCCATCAACGATATTCTGGGTTTGATTCATCCCGAAGATATGAGCTTTGCTCTAAAAGCGGAAAAGAGAGCGTTGGACTTTGTAATAAGTACTATAGGTGCGGAGAAATTTACCCGGTACAAAGGTTCTTATAATTTAAGATTCAAGACCGCTGACGGAAGTTACCGCCTGTTCAACCATCAGGCGCTGACACTTTCAATGGATGAGAATAATAAATTCATTAAGTCATTAAACATTCATACCAATATAAGTCATTTAACCTGCATTAATAATTACAAATTTTCCCTTATAGGACTTGCAGGCGAGCCGTCGTATTTAAATATTAATGTCGACGAATTAACCGAGGGCAAATCAGCCTATCAGGTTTCGGAAAATATTTTTACTAAAAGGGAAATAGAAATTATAAAGCTGCTGGCTGAAGGGCTAAGCACAAAATTCATCGCCGAAAGGCTTTTTATCTCGCCGGCTACGGCGGAAACACATAGGAAAAACATCCTGCGAAAATCGGGCTGTGAAAATTCGGTCAAGCTTGTTGCAAGAAGCATCAGCGAAGGCTGGATTTAGTTGTAAAAATATCTTAATCACCATTTAAAGAATTTAAGCAGCAGTAAATACCTGTTTCCGGGTATTTAGTTTCGGGTTCTTTCCCCCTACTTTTACCACAGATAATAAACCGCAACCAAATGTTCAATGATCCGTATTAAACTTGTAGATATAATTAATGAGCTGGAACTCATCTGCGATGAAGGGAATTCATTTATCGACAAAATTAACGGACGGCTATTCCATATCGACAATAAAGATTTGAAATATGTAATTGATGAAACTAACAACGATAATTACATACCTGTCTGGCTGACTGATAATATTAGAGTAGCGGCGGACATAGTGAAATCCGGCAGCTATATTCAGCTTCCTTCCAAAGATGAAATAAACGAATGCGGTTTGATGCTTAAATATTGTTTGTCCTTTTCCGACAAAAAAATTCATGATGAAGTAAATGTACTTATGAAATATGAAAATGATTTTTACCAAAAGCTTAAGGATATAATTTCAAAATACTGCATGGGCAGGGATTGGTATAAGTATAAGAGAAAGCAATTTAGAAAGATTGCCGTTGACTGGTGCAGAAAAAATAATATCGAATTTTATTAAGCCGACACGAAACGACAGCAAAATACCGGAATACGGGTATTGCTTGTTGAATGCCGTCGAGGCATCTTGTAGAGAACTTAAATATTATTGAGAGGTAAGCCATGATTAAAAGATTTACTATTCTAACAGGGGCGGTAATGATTTTTCTATCAGCCCGGATTTATCCGGCTGTGTATTATGTTTCGCTAACCGGCAGTAACGGCTCTGCAACAAGCTGGGCAACGGCAAAAACAAGTATCCAATCTGCTATAAATGCTGCTTCAAACGGAGATGTGATTTTGGTGAAATACGGAACGTATTACATTTATTCATATCTAACCTTAGGGAGTAAAAACCTCAAAATTACTTCCGATATAGGAACCGCGAATAGTTGGGAAACAGCAAAGCCGGACTCAAGTCAATGTATTATCAATGCAGGCAATTACTGCAGGATATTTACATTTAATAACAGCGCGATTACCACAGCTACGGTGATCAGGGGTTTTAAAATTACGGGCGGTGATGCCGGTAGTTCTCATGCCGGTGGAGGAATTGCAATTTATAGTGGCGCAGATCCGATAATAGAAAGGTGCTGGATTTCAAATAATAAAGCATGTACATCTTATGACATATTAGCAGCAATGGGCGGTGGAATTTTTGTTCAGGATGGTTCTCCGATAATTAGGAATAATTTAATTGAAGGTAATGTTGCAACAACTGTCGAGAATACTGGTTCTGGCGGGGGAATAGCAATATGGTGGACAGAAATGTGGAGCACACCGGCGGAAATAAGAGACAATATTATCACCGGAAATTATGCTACCCAGGCGGCATATAGTACAAATGAGCAATACTTCGGTAATTTCGGAGGTGGAATTTATTTATGGGGTAGTAATGTAATAGTCTCAGGAAATAAAATAATTTCGAATGTCTGCGCTTATCGTCCTGACTATAAAAAAAGTACTTATACTTCTGTTGCGCTTGGAGGTGGTATAGCGGTTGACGGCGCAAGTGCTACTATTTCAAATAATATATTTAACGGTAATCAAGCATTAGTTGCAACAACAGGAGTAGGCGGTAATCCCCGGGGCGGTGCAATTTATTTATCCGGGCTATGTACAATAGTTAATAATACTTTTTATGATAATAGGTTGAAAAGTTCGGGGTACTCTAATTATGGATCACGTTACGGGCAGGGTATTTATAGTCTTTCTTCGTCGCCAACTATTAAAAATAATATATTTATAAACCATAGCACATCATACGGCGACGGTGTACCTATTTATGCAACATCGGCAATTACCGTAAACTATAATTGCTTTTACAATAACGGAGGCAGTAATGTAAACGTTACTTCAAATAATGGAATAACAAGCAATCCATTATTTAATAATCCTACCGGTGGTGATTTTAATTTACAAACGACCTCGCCTTGTATAAATGCTGGCGATCCAACTTCTTCAGTCCCCGCCGGGGGAGAACCTGTAATTGATCTCGGGGCAAATGAATTTATCGGCAGTTCTCCTGCTGGTATAAATAATCTTGATAATTCATTCGATGGAAATTTTATCAGCGGGCATTCAGTTGCAATTGCATCGGAAAGCGGTACGATAAATTGTACAGCACAACTAAATTTATCATCTCCGCCCAATAATCCCGAAGGTAAATCTCATATTGGAAGATATTGGGATATAAGCTCAACCGGTAATGCTAAAATCAGGCTATATTACCCGTGTTCCGCAACTTCCGGTTTTACCGGCAAACCTACAATCTTTCATTATGATGGCAGTAATTGGGCAGCAGTACCTACAAGTGACGAACAGACTGAAGGTACATGCATGTATGTTGAATCGACGGAATATATTACATCATGGTCGCCTTTTACTGTTGGAGACGGCGATGCACCGCTGCCGGTTGAGTTGCAATCATTCAGAGCTTCCGTTAATCAAAATGCAGTTACACTTTACTGGCAGACTTCCACGGAGGTGAACAACTACGGATTCGAAATCCAGAGGTCAGAGGTCAGAGGTCAGAAGTCAGCAAATGCAGCGGCTGACCCGTCTGCCGCCGAGGCAGGCAGCCGAACGCTGATAGCTGATAGCTGGAATAAGATCGGCTTTGTGGACGGGCATGGTAACAGTAACTCGGTTAAAAAGTATTCATTTGTAGATGAGAATGTTTCATCCGGCAAATATTATTACAGGCTGAAGCAAATCGATAACGACGGTGCCTTCAAGTATTCTGAGGAGATAGAAGTAGAGATGAAGGTCCCACTCAGGTTTGCACTTGAGCAGAATTATCCGAACCCGTTTAACCCGACAACAGCCATCAGTTATCAGTTGGCAGTCGACAGTCATGTACTGTTAAAAGTTTATAATATTCTCGGCGAGGAGGTAAGGACATTAGTAAACGAACATAAGAAAGCCGGCGCTTATACGTTTAGCTTTGATGCGAGAGGATTAAGTAATGGAGTTTACCTTTACAGAATAACAGCGGGGAAAAATTCCGACGTTAAAAAGATGATAGTTCTTAAATAATTTCTGCGCTCTTTGCGAAACCTTGACGAACTTTGCATGAAGCATTATTCCACGCCGGCATAGCCGTCGTTCTGGAAAACCACGCAAAGAAGGCGCAGAGACCAGAAAGGAAAAAGAACTTAACACATAAATGAAAGGAGCAATAAAATGAAGGGCATTAATTACATGCCGGTTAAATGCCAGCTTGACCGCCCTCTTGCGGTGCTGCTATTGGTTCTTTGTGCACCGTTCATGTTAATCTTCGCCTTTGTTGTTGCACTTGAGCTAAAGGCATTTCCTTTTCTATTACAAGAAAGAGGATTATCGCTTAACAACCACCGGCTTTATATATATAAACTACGCACTATGAAAAGACATCCCCATAATCATAATCAGAATACGAAGAACATATTCAAAAAAAATTACCTGGAAGGCTTAGTACCGCCGTTCTGCAGATGGCTTAGACAAACCGGATTAGATGAATTGCCGCAGCTTCTAAATGTAATAAAGGGAGAGATGAGTCTGGTAGGTCCCCGTCCATTTACGATGGATGATCTGGAGGTAATAGAGAATCAGGATCAACTGTCATACGAAATACTAAGCAGGCTGAAGAGTAAGCCGGGAATAACGGGCTACTGGCAGGTGCATGGAAGCCGCAGGCAGGGTATTTCAAATATGGTTTGGCTACAGGAGTATTATGACATGAATGTATCGCTCCGGCTGGACGTAGAGATATTCCTTTCGACTTTACCGTTGATAATACTTGGACAACATACCGATACAATAGTGGTGAAAGATTTAACTTCAACAAAAGAAATATTGGTTAAGAGCTTAAGTCACGGCTAAACTCTTAGCGTTCTTTGAATGATCTCTGCGCACTCTGTGTGAAATTTTTCACACAAGGACCGCTAAGTGCACGCAAAGCTCGCAAAGTAGGCTGGTTACTGCTGCATGGAGAAAGCTCGTATATCGACTTAGGATTTTCGAAAAATACGATTATATTTAAATGGGGTATTTAGTTGAATAAGGTTTTTCCCAACCTTTACAACGGATCGAATAAGATTTATTCAATTAAACCTGGGGAGGGAATTAAGCCGGAGGCTTATAAAATGAGTAAAACTATTTTCGTATTTTTCATCTTTTACGTTTGTCGTCTTACTGCTCAAAATATTCCGCTGAGCTTTTCGCATCTAAGCAGAGAGGATGGTCTCTCGCAATCAAGCGCACATTGTATACTTCAGGATAAATATGGTTTCCTCTGGATTGGTACAGAGAACGGATTAAACAGGTATGACGGATATGAATTCAAAGTATACAAGCACAATCCGCGCGATTCAAATTCTTTGTCCGCAAACCTGGTAACATGCCTTTACGAAGATAAGCAGGGCACATTGTGGGTCGGGACCTCGGATGGATTAAATAAGTTTGACCAGAAGGGAAATCGGTTTATTCACTTTCTTGCCGATGTAAATGGCCCCGATAAGCTGAGCGGTAAGGCTATTGTATGCGTTACTGAAGATGATTACGGAAGCCTGTGGATAGGTACTTATCTCGGCGGCTTAAGCAGGATGAACAGGCAGAACGATACCTTCGTTAACTACTTGCCTGATGTATCCAGAAAAGACTGGATCACCGATAACACTATTATGGCAATCTGCTGCATTGGGGAAAATTTATGGCTGGGAACTTTTTCGGGCGGCTTGTTCAGATTCAATTTAAAAGAAGAAAAGTTTTTTCACTACGGCTTTAATGCTGCTTCGCGTTCAAAATTATTTAGCTTGGGATGCGTATTTACAATTCAGAAAGGAACAAACGGCTCATTGTTTATCGGAACAAACAAAGGGCTGAATTGTTTCTATCCCGAAGAAAACAGACTCGAATCATTTACTACTTCTTCATTTAATAATGCGAGCATTAGCAGCAACGATATATCCGCGATTTTTACGGACAGCAGAGGAACAGTCTGGATAGGGACTCGCGATGGTCTTAATATATTTTATCCCGCCGTTAAAAGCTTCTTAAGAATATTGAAGAATGAAAATGATCCCCATTCGATTAACGATAATTCCATTTATTCAATTTACCAGGATAGGAACAATAACATTTGGGTTGGAACAAGGTCCGGCGGATTAAACAAGCTTTCACTCGATGCTAAGAAGTTTTCAATTATCTCGAATAAGAAAGAAAGCTCTTTAAGACTAAGCAGCGGTACAGTCCTTTCTTTTGCAGAATTTAATAAAAATTTTATTTGCATCGGATCGGATAACGGGCTGAACATTGTTGATAAAGGCTCAGGAAAAGTTAAATATTTCTTTGCTCAAAGCGGGAACAATTCGTTTTCAAACGACGTAATATTTTCGCTTCTTAATGACGATGATAAGTTTTTATGGATTGGCACTGAAGACGGGATTTTTGTGTATAATGAAACTACGAAGAAGATTTCCAGATATGTCCTGAAAGTTGAAGGAAGCATTTGTGAAGTTGGTCTGGTTTATAAAATAATGAAGGACTCTTATAAAAATATTTGGATCGGGACTTTCGTTAACGGATTATATAAAATAAGCCCTGATGGAACGGTTTCGCATTTTGTACACAACTCTTATGATCCCGGCAGTTTAAGTGATAATGTTGTTGAAGATATACTGGAAGACCGCAATAAAAATATTTGGGTCTGTACGATTAACGGTCTTAATAAGTATAAATCCGGAAGGTTTATAAGATACCTTCAAAACACGGGTGATAGGCTTACTGTAACGCAATTCAACTGCATCAGACAGAACAGTAATTACAGGGATAAATTAAGCAGCGAAATATTCTGGCTGGGAACTCAAGGGAACGGTCTGATCAAGTTTGATGCAAAAAATTCTTCAATTGAAGTATATGACGAGCAGAAGGGATTAGCGGACAATATTGTGAATTGTATTTTGGAGGATGACCATAATAATTTATGGATTGCTACTAACAAAGGGCTCTCAAAACTGAATCCTGCCTCAGGATCTATAAAAAATTATTATGTGAATGATGGTCTGCCTGCAAATGAATTTATGATGGGATCATGTCTAAAATCGGTAGACGGAAAACTTTATTTTGGGAGTATTGCTGGAGCCGTATTTTTCAATCCGGACAGCATCTTAGATAGTAATTTTTTGCCTAAGCCGGTCATTACAAATTTTAGAATATTTAATAAACCTGTCAGCGGGACTGAATTCTTTTCGGAAGGCGACAAATTAAATATTTCATACAGAGATAATTTTTTCTCTTTTGAATTCAGCGCACTGGATTATTCAAATCCGATGAATAACCAGTACGCTTTCATGCTCGAAGGAGTTGACGATGGCTGGATTTACTCCGGTAAAAGGCGTTATGCTGCTTACACAAACCTTGAACCCGGCAAATACAAATTGCGTGTTAAAGCTTCAAACAGCGACGGCGTTTGGAACAAAAAAGGGGTTGCTCTATCTATTATTATTTTGCCTCCTTATTGGCAAACATGGTGGTTTAAAACAACAGGCGCTCTTTCTTTTTTGTTGATTATGTTTTTGCTTTACCGCAGCAGGATAAACAAGCTTAAACGAGAAAAAATTGTCCAGCAGAAATTTTCAAACCAATTAATTGAATCCCAGGAGAAGGAAAGAAAGCCGATCGCTTCGGAGCTGCACGACAGTATCGGTCAGAATTTAATTATCATCAAGAACCGCTCAATGATCGGCTTTGATAACTGCGCTGATGCATCCGCAAGAGAACAGCTAAAAGAGATTTCCGACATCTCTTCTCAGACGCTGACCAGCGTAAGAGAAATTTCATATAACCTTAGACCTCACCAGCTTGGAAAGCTCGGATTAACAAAAACCATATCATCTATAATGAAACTGGTCCAAAGCGGCTCAAAGATTAATTTCGTGAAAAATATAGATAACGTAGATAACACCTTAGCCCCGGAAGATGAAATCCATTTCTGCAGGATTCTCCAGGAGTGTCTTAACAACGCCGTAAAACACTCAAATGCTTACTGCGTTGAAATACAGATCAGAAACTTAAATGATAAGATTCAATTTAACTACCGTGATAACGGAGTTGGATTTGACAAGTCCAGCCTCAGTGAAATTAAAGGCATGGGATTCCTCGATATAACCGAACGCGTGAACATTTTAAATGGCACGCAGAACATATCTTCTGAAATAAACAGAGGGACAAAAATACTTATTACCATACCTGTTAACAATAGGGTTAAAAATGAATGATGGAATAAAGATAGTCATTGCTGATGACCACCCGATATTTAGGGAAGGCTTAAAAAAGGTTATTCAATCTAAGAAGAATAGAATAATTGTTGGTGAGGCAGGAGATGGACTTGAAGCACTAAAGTTGATAATCGGGCATAAACCCGATATTTCGATAATCGATATAGAGATGCCTGAGTTGAACGGCTACGAAGTTGTTAAAAAGATACGGGAGTCAGGCTTCGAAGCTAAGGTGATTTTTTTAACCATGCATAATTCGGAAGATCTTTTTGACGAGGCAATGAAACTGGAGGTTAAAGGATTTGTTCTGAAAGAAAATGCCGCGACGGATATTTCAGATGCAATCGACCATGTCGGCAGAGGAGGACACTACATCAGTCCCCAAGTTTCAGAGCACTTAGTTGCCAGGCAGGAATTTTCTTTAAATGTTAATCCTGTAAGACTTATTCTTCATAAATTGACGCAAACCGAAAGAAAAATTCTAAAGCTAATTTCCGATCAAAAGACGAGCAATGAAATTGCCGCGCAGCTTTTTATAAGTCCCGCCACTGTAGAGACACATCGCAGCCATATTACAGCTAAACTAAATCTCCATGGTCAGAACAGTTTGCTCAAGTTTGCGATAGACAACAAGGACTTAATATAGGTACAGGGTATATGGTTGACAGGGGCATACTTATACCTTAAGCCGGCATAGCCGGAGTTCAGATTGATCTCCGATTCCTTTTCGATTTAGTAGAGAATCCGACGTAAGAGTTCGTATATAGTTTAACGTAGTCCCGTATATTTCCCAAATACAGCCCTGCCTGTATAAAAATACCAGCCTGCCTTTATATTCAATTATTATTCAGCTCTCTAAGTTGTCATCAAAAAAGATGAAGCTTCTTTTGGTAGATGACAGTAAAAGTTTAAGGGATATGATCAAGACCATCTTAGGCAGCGCTTCCAATGAATTTTATGATTGCAGCGACGGCAAGTATGCTGCAGGTGCATATGATTCATTTCGACCGGACATTGTTCTGATGGATATTAAAATGGAAAACGTAGATGGCTTTACCGCTGCAAAAGAAATTCTTAAGAATGACCCATCCGCAAAAATCTTGTTTGTTACTAACTATGCAGAGCCCGAATATATTGTTGAGGCGGGGCGAATAGGTGCATTAAAGCTTATACCGAAAGAGGAGCTTACGTTCCTTCCGGGAATCTTAAAAGGTATTGTTGAACCAAACTTTGGGAGTACAAAATGAAAGAAAGATTATACTTGTTTGTATTACTTATTTTCTTAAATCTTACGTTATCAGCCCAAGATAAAGCAGATATGATTTTACACAACGGTAAGATAATTACCGTTGATTCGAATGATAACATCTACCAGGCGATTGCGGTAAAAGGCGAAAAAATTCTTGCGGTAGGCAACGACAATGAAATCATTCCTCTTGCTGATGTAAATTGCAAACTGATTGATTTGGGGGGCAAGACTGCAACTCCGGGTTTGATTGACTCGCATTACCACATGATGTACTACGGTGCTCAGTTCTGGAACGGCTATCTCAATATTCGATATCCGGTAGTAAAGTGTAAAGCTGATTTACTTCAGGTAATAAAAGATTATGTTAAAAACTTGCAGCCGGGAGAATGGGTTTCAGGCAACCAGGGCTTCGCGCTTCAACAGAATGAAACTCTTGATAAAACAGATCTCGATCCGATTACACCGGACAATCCTGTTTATCTCAGGCATAGCAGTGGGCAATATTCGGTTGTTAATACCATGGCACTTAATCTTGCAGGCATAACCGACACCACTAAGAATCCACCAAGCAGTTTAATACTGCGCGACGGTTCCGGACATGCTACAGGGGTTCTTTCTCACTACGGCGCAGAGAATCTTGTCGGGAAGTATGCATCCGGCTATGGCGATAGAACCGATGAACAAAAGTTTAAAGATATTGAACTGGGTCAGGGTCTTTGCTTTCAAGCAGGGTACACTTCTGTTCAGGATGTTATTCTCGGCAGCCTAAATGATATTCAGCTTTACAAGCAATATGCCGATGAAGGAAAACTGAAGATGCGTGTTTATACTATGCTGTTAATTGATACTGAAGCAGAAGCTGATTTTTATTCCCACATGGCTATGCCTGCAAACTCCGGCAGGTTTACATTCGGCGGGTGGAAGCTTGCAATGGATGGCGGTCCCGGCGCAAGAACAACTCTTATGTATAATAAAAATCTTTTTGCCTCACAAATCTCTTATCCTTATCACACGCAGGATGAAATGAATCGCATAGTTAAAAAGCTGCATGATACCGGCTACCAGGTTGCAGTGCATGTAGGCGGAGACGAAGGAATTGATATGACAATTACTTCTTTTGAACTGGCGATGCAGCAAAATCCACGCCCCGATCCGCGGCACAGGATTGAGCACGGAATCTTTCCAGCTGCATCCGCAATTCAGCGTATGAAGGATGCAAATATTATACTTTCTACTCAGCCGCAATGGATAGCCTGGTATGGTGACGGATATAAAGAGGCAACCGACGAAGAAACAATGAATGCTATGCTTCCACTTAAGACTATGCTCGATATGGGAATTCACATTGCATTCGGCTGCGACGTTCCCGCTTCAATTTACCAGGAACCGAAATATGCATTTATGGGTGCCGTGTTCAGAAGGACAGGGTCGGGAGCCTTGTATACTCAAAATGAAAAGCTCACTATCCAGGAAGCGCTTCGCATTCATACAATGGGCTCGGCATACGCAGGCTTTGCTGAAAACACGACCGGCTCTCTTGAGCCGGGAAAATTTGCGGACATCGTGGTTTGGTCTCACGATTTATACAATATGGCTCCGCAGGATTGGAATAATCTTGAAGCGGTAATAACAATAGTTGGCGGCGAGGTTGTGTGGGATGCTGCAAGCCCGATGAGTATAAAGGAAAATACTAAATCAAATTCTCCGAAGGAGTTTAAGCTATGTCAGAATTATCCTAACCCGTTTAACCCGGTAACTGTCATCAGTTACCAGTTGGCAGCCGATAGCCATGTACTGCTTAAAGTTTATGATATTCTTGGTAGAGAAGTTGCGACGCTAATCGATAAATATATGAAAGCCGGCAAACATACCTTGAATTTTAATGCAGGCAGCTTAAGCAGGGGGATGTACTTTTATAGGTTAACGTCGGGAAATCAAAATGAAGTTAGAAAGATGGTTTTACTACGGTAAGAATCATGGAAGATTCTAACATGTATAAGAAATAGAGTGACAAATAAAAACAGGAGTACTTATGAAAAAAATAATTACCTTTATTGTTTCTTTGTGCTTAAGCCAGGTATTCACTTATGCACAGGATGGTTCCTTAGACCTCACATTCAACTCAACCGGATATGTAACAACATCATTTGAATCGGGTGCTGCTTTTGCTAATTCCATAGCCATTCAAAACGATGGAAAAATTGTTGTAGCCGGCTCTGCAAACAATGGCTCCAATGATGATTTTGCAGTAGTACGCTATAATAGTAACGGCACACTTGATTCTGATTTCGGCAGCGAAGGAAAGGTAGTAACCGCAATCGGTTCGGGAGTCGATGAGGGACAAGCTGTTGCAATTCAGAGTGATGGAAAGATTATAGTTGCCGGTTACACACACAACGGTTCGAATTATGATTTTGCACTGGTTCGCTACAACACAAACGGCGCGCTTGATGCAGGATTTGGAACAAGCGGAAAAGTAATAACAGCAATTGGAGCCGGTAATGACCTGTGTAATTCTGTTGCAATTCAAAATGACGGCAAAATAGTAGCCACTGGATATTCGCGCAGCGGATCCTATAATGTATTTGCAACCGTACGTTATAACATAGACGGGACATTGGACGCCGACTTTGGTACCGGCGGAATTGTTACAACCGATATCGGGACTAAAAATGATCAAGCGAGTGCAGTCAAAATTCAGAGTGACGGGAATATCGTTGTCGTTGGAAGTACAATGAGCACCCAACAGGATATTGCTGTAGTTCGTTACACTTCTTCAGGTGCGCTCGATGGAGCTTTCGGTACAGGAGGAATAGTAACAGTAAGCCTTGTTACAGGAACCGACTATGGATCAGCTGCAGCAATTCAAAATGACGGAAAGATAGTGATAGCAGGCAGTTCTTTAAATGACTTTGCATTAGTACGACTCAATTCAAACGGAAGCTTAGATACGGATTTCGACTCCGATGGAAAAGTTACGACTTCAATAGAAACACATAATTATGCCTGTGGAGTTGCAGTTCAGGACGATGGAAAGATAATAGCTGCGGGTTATTCCGACGACGGTACAAACTATCATATTGCTGTTGCTCGCTATAATTCAAACGGAAATCTGGATAACAACTTCGGTACCGGAGGAAAAGTAGTAACCGACATTGCCGGTGGAGACGAGATGGGCTTGGGAATGGCGCTTCAGAACGACGATAAAATTGTTGTTGCAGGTTCTTTCTTTTCAGACACTGATTATGATTTTGCAGTTGTTCGTTATAATAATACGCCGACGGAAAGCTTTGCTAATGTTGTATTTGTTAAGGAAGACGGTAACGACAGTAACGATGGGCATAGCTGGGCAAACGCAAAAGCGACCATTCAAGCCGCAATTGATGCATCAAATATTACCGGCTGTATTATTGTAAAGTATGGAACCTACTCAATTACCTCTCAAATAAATATTACCAAAACTTTACTGATCACTTCTGATAATGGTTACCACACAAGCTATGAATCAGCCGTTCCTGATTCTTCTCAATGTATAATAACTGCCAGCGGCTGCAGGGTACTTTATACACCCTCAACAATTACGCTGTATTTGAAGGGTTTTAAAATTTCAAATGGAGATGCAACGAGCGCTTCGACATACGCGGGCGAAGGGGGCGGCGCATATTTTGATATTAATTATTTCACACTTTCAAATTGTTGGATAACCGGAAATACAGGCAGCGCTACCGGTGCGGGTATGGGGGGCGGAATTTATTTAACTTCAACGGGCGGCGATGTAACAATTAGTAATTGCCGTTTCGATAATAATATAGCTTCTTCTTCCAGCACCTTAAGCCGCGGCGGAGCTGTTTTTGTTCAGTCAGGAATATCCTCATTTACTTTTTCGAACAATTTCATAAGCCATAATACCGGATGTATGAACGGAAACGGCTTAGGCGGAGGCGTTTATGTGTACAGCACATCATCGACAATAGAGAATAATATCTTTGTTTCTAATTATGCTTCTCAAACCACTGACGCCTCTAAAACCAGTTGTCAAGGCGGCGCAATATGGAGCTGGAGTAACATGGACATTTTTAACAACACGTTTTATAAAAATGTAAAAAGTCTTGTCACAGGCTTTCCGGGATCTTCGCAAGGAGGTGGCAGTGCTATATATATTCAAAGCGGTACACCGGATATACGGAATAATATTTTTTCTACTCATAATGTTAATGCAAGCGACACCAGGGAAACACTTTATTCCTCACCTGCAATTACAATTTCCTATAATTGCTTTTACGATAACATTTGTAATTACAACGGTAATGTAACATCTAATCATGAATATACATCCGATCCTTTGTTTACCAATGCCGAAGGAGGCGACTTCACGTTAGCTTCAAGCTCCAATCTTATAGATGCAGGAGACCCTTCATTCCCGGTTCCGGAAGGCGGCGAACCGGCAATTGATATAGGTGCCGAAGAATGTATTAATACATCAACGACTAATTGGAGTAATGTAAGCGACTTCTTTCCAGATATTACCGGCGGGGGAATATCCTTAAAAGCGCAAGCCGGAACAATCGGCGCTTCTGTTTGCCAGAATTTAAATGACCCTCCAAGCGCCCCCGCAGGAAGCAGGCACATAGGAAAATACTGGAATATTTCTTCCATAACGGGAGGCAATGCAAAAATAAGATTGTATTATTGTAATGAAGCAGCTTCTTCATTTACGAGCACACCTACCATTTATCACTATACCGGATCTTCCTGGGAAAGTCTTCCTACCGAACCTGCAGTTACAGTCGGCTGCTGCAAGTACGTGGAAACGACGAATTACTATTCCAGTTTTTCAAATGTAACCGTAAGCGACGGAGCTGCACCACTTCCTGTTGAACTGCAAAGATTAAGCGCATCGGTTAATCATAATGCAGTTACACTAAACTGGGAGACTTCGACGGAGGTAAACAATTTCGGTTTTGAAATAGAGCGCCGAAAGACCAATGATAAAAAAAGTCATTCGTCGACTGTCAATAGTAATTGGGAAAAGTTAGGCTTCGTAGAGGGGCATGGGAACAGTAATTCATTAAAGAATTATTCATTTAAAGATGAGAAAATTTCTTCCGGTAAATATTATTACAGGCTAAAACAAATAGATAACGACGGCTCATCCAAGTATTCAAATGAGATAGAAGTAGTGGTAAATGTTCCTCTCAGGTTTGCACTTAAGCAGAATTATCCCAATCCGTTTAATCCGTTGACAGTCATTAGTTATCAGTTGCCGGCAGACAGTCATGTGCTGTTAAAAGTTTATAATGTCCTCGGTGAGGAGGTAAGGACTCTTGTAAATGAAAACAAGAAAGCCGGGGCTTATACGTTTAGCTTTGAAGTGAGCGGATTAAGCAGCGGAGTTTACATCTATAAGATGATTGCAGGAAAATTTTCTGATGTGAAGAAGATGGTAATATTAAAATAAACTGAAAGGATTTTAAAAATGATGTATATTAATTACAGATCGATTAAGTATCAGCTTGACCGCCCTCTTGCGGTGCTGTTTTTAGTCTTTTGTGCGCCTTTCATGCTGGTATTTGCAGTTGCTGCTGCACTTGAGCTAAAGGCATTTCCGTTTATAATCCAGGAGAGAGGATTGACTTTTGAGAACGGCAGATTGAAAATCTACAAGTTCAGAACAATGAAGAAACACAGTACAAATAATATAAGGAACCCACAAAATGTATTCGAGAAACATTACCTGGAAGGCTTTGTACCGCCGTTCTGCAGATGGCTTAGACAAACCGGATTGGATGAACTGCCTCAACTTATGAATGTAATAAAGGGAGAGATGAGCCTCGTAGGTCCACGCCCCTTCACATTAGCTGATCTGGAAATTATAGAGAACGGGGATAGTAAGTCTTACACAATATTAGGCAAGCTTCGGTCTAAGCCGGGAATCACCGGTTACTGGCAGGTGCATGGCAGCCGGAGACAGGGTGTAGCAAACATGGTATGGCTTCAAGAGTATTATGACAGGAACGTATCGCTCCGGCTGGACATAAAGATATTATTCTCAACTTTACCGTTGGTAATATTGGGACAGCATACCGATACAATAGTTGTGAATGACCAGACTGCTGCAAAAGCGGTGCTTGTTAAAAGCCTAAGCCAAGGCTAAAAAAGCCTGGCGGTCTTTGCGAGTAATATTTCTCGCAAAGACCGCTAAGGAGCTGCAAAGAAGAATTTATTACTGCTATTCAAATTTGGCGGAGTAAAAATTTTGTTCGATACTTATGCATCATAATGCAATGTGAAAATTATCAATTTTCAAGGATTCCATGAAAATTGCTTGATAAAATTCAACTTATTTTACTAATTCTCTTCTACTTTTGCACGCATAGAATCCCAAATTATATAAGAACAAAGAATAGCAAATGCAATCAAAGCAATAAGCTCTGCCGAATGAGAACTTTGCCATTCGCTGTTAACCCAATCGAACCCGAAATATCGAAGCATAGCGCTTACAACTCCCATTAAGGCTCCGCCTGCAATAAAACCGGAAGCTATTAGAGTCCCGCGCTCTCTTCTCGCGGTATTTAACTTCTCGTCTTTGCTTCTTGTAGAAACAAAATGAGCTATTAACCCGCCGACAAGCAATGGTGTATTCAATTCAAGCGGTATATACATGCCAAGTGCAAAGGCAAGAGCGGGTACATCCAGCATTGTAAGAACGAGCGCCATTAAAGCGCCTGCAATGTAAAGCAGCCAGGGTGCCGGCTGATGCGCCATCAACGGCTGTATAACTGCTGCCATGGCATTTGCCTGCGGGGCTACTAATGCATCCGGTCCGGTAAAGCCGTATGTTTTATTCAGCAATAAAATTACCCAGCCTACTGTTGCAGCGGAAACAAGAACACCGAGAAATTTCCAGCTTTCCTGCTTGTACGGCGATGAACCCAGCCAATAACCGATTTTTAAATCGGTAATAAATCCGCCCGCCATAGAGAGAGCAGTACACACAACACCGCCGATTAAAAGGGCGGCAACCATTCCTGAGTTTCCGCTGAGACCGGCAGCAACGAGTATAACTGAAGACAAAATGAGCGTCATCAAAGTCATTCCTGAAACAGGATTAGTCCCTACAATTGCTGTTGCAGTAGCCGCCACGGTTGTAAAAAGAAAAGAGATTATCAAAACTATTATTAAACCGAGGAAAGCCCATCCTATGTTATAAACAACACCAAAGTAGTAATAAATAAAAATTAAGATTGCGCTGGTAATAAGAGTAAGTACAATAAACTTCATGCTGACGTCTTTGTGAGTGCGAAGCTGATCTTCAATTATTTTTTTCTTGCCTAAGAGTTCCTTTGCGGCGAGCGAGAAAGCCTTTGCAATAATTTTTGATGACCTGATAATCCCTATTATCCCAGCCATTGCAATACCGCCTATTCCGATATGACGTACATAGTTTGAAAAGATTTGTTCGGCGGACATATCTTTTACAAGCAAGGTAACGTTAGCTCCTAACGGATGTGCAAGACCCTGACCGACATAAGCGACAATAGGAATGAGTACATACCAGGCTACAAAAGATCCTGCGCAAATCATTGCAGAATATTTAAGACCGATAATATATCCTAAGCCTGTAACTGCTGCGCCGACATTCATTCTGAAAACTAATTTGGTTTTGTCTGCAAGTTTCTCTCCAATTGGAAGTACTCTTGAAGTGAATACGTCGCTCCACCAGCCGAATGACGCAACGATAAAATCATACAACCCGCCGACAATACCGCTGAAGACAAGTACGAGTGCCTGCTTTCCGCCCTTTTCGCCGGCTACCAGAACTTCGGTAGTAGCAGTTGCCTCCGGGAAAGGATATTTGCCGTGCATGTCGCTTACAAAGAATTTTCTAAAAGGAATAAGAAATAAAATACCGAGCACGCCGCCGAAAAGCGAAGCCAGGAAAATTTTATAGAACTCAGCATTCAAATTTAGAATGTATAAAGCAGGAATTGTAAAGATAGCTCCGGCAACTATCAAGCCTGAGTTCTGCCCGATTGACTGTATAATAACATTTTCGCCAAGCGCATTTTTCCTTTTGGACCCTGCTGATAAGCCTACCGCAATAATTGCGATCGGAATAGCTGCCTCAAAAACCTGTCCTATTTTTAGTCCTAAATATGCTGCGGCAGCGGAAAAAATAACTGCCATTACCACTCCCCAAATTACAGAATAGGGAGTTACTTCAGGTACTACTTTATTTGGCGGCATTACAGGCACATACTCTTCGCCTTGTTTTAGCTCGGTGTATGCGTTTGAAGGAATACCTTTTAGGTTTTCTCCGTTGATGTGTGTTTCACTCATATTTTCTTCCTTTTAAAAATTAAAGAGAACTGAAATTTCCGGACTTATCTGATTAGTTTCCGTCGACTCGAGATACACCTTTCCGAAAAACTCTGCGCTCTCAGGCAGTTTTGCCGTAGGTTTAACAAATGAACATTGCAAATCCTTTGGTATGAAAGGATATAAAGTCGTCTCTGCATTTCCGTCATCTGTAACCGGGAATGCTTCGGTAGATTTAAGAAAAGCTTTTTCCTGCAGGTTTATCTGCATGCTGCCGGTGCTTACGGCAAAGGCAGGAATCAGCGCAAGCGTATAATGAACGCTGTCATCGTCGGAATTATTTTTTAATGTTACCGATGCATTGTTATATTCAAGTCCGTCTTTAACTACAGCTTTCCCATCCTTATCATAAATAATTATTGAGAAATCGGTAACCTTGTTGTAATCTTCTTTACTAAGATTCAAATTAAATTCGATTGAAGCATCTTCTTTAGTTAATACAAACGGGAAATCATACCTGGTCCGCCCGGAAAGATCTATCGTAAAGTTTTTCTGCCAGCCGAGAATATTTCCGCTCAAATAGAATGACTGTGTCTTATCAAACGAGTTAACAACCCGAATCACGGTATTTGTCGAGTCCAGGTTTTCCGTGCCTATCCTGTTTATGCCGGAAAGACCAGCCGTTAAGTTATAGATTGAAGCTTGATCAGCAAGGAATAAACCTTCTACATCAAGCTCGTAAACACCGGGTTTAAGATTGTAAAAGGTATTATCAGCTTTCCCATTGCCGGAACGCGAATCTATAAGAGGGGAAGTAAACAAATTCTCGCCGTCAGGATTGTAAAGCCTAAACCTTGCCCTTGCATATTCATTTCCAATTGAAGACAGCTTTACTTTCATCGCAGATTGTCCTGCCGGGACTTCTATAAAATATCTTTTTATCATTCCTGCGTCAACGCTGTCTTTCCAGTTAAGCATTTCTCCGTTTGATTTACTGAATGAATAAGGCATAACAACAGTTGCAAGCATGCTGAACTCAGGCATGTTTGTCTTGTCATCTCTTGTTCCGGTTATTCTTCCGACGTACAAACCCGGCTCGCTTAATTTCTTCTTATCTATTCTGACATTGATATAAGTGCTCTGCTTATTCCTTAGATAAGTTTTCTTTTGAATCGGAAGAAGCCAGTCGCTGCTGCTTTTAATATTGTAGATTCTGTAGAATCTATTTTCCTTCTGAAAATTATTTCTTTTAATATTGAATGTGAAAGATTCATTACCGGTTAGGAAGTTTCCGTCTCTTATATAAAGATTAGGCGCCTTATTATCCGGCATATTCGGTGCGAAGGAAGATATGGTATAAGTCTCGAACTTTTTAATCTCACCTTCATCAATATATTTTTTAAGAAGGCTGAAGGCATTAACTACATTAATATATCCGAAACCTTCATCAAGAGCAGTGTAGCCTTCCATCGGTGTTGCGCTGTTTCTTATTGCCCTGAAAACGAGCTGTGAAGGAATTTTTACTCCCGGAAATTCTTTCTCCATTCCGCTTAAGATTAAGGAGACTACACCTGTGGTATAAGGAGAAGCCATGCTTGTACCCCACAGCCTGTCGTAATTCATCCAGTTTGGAACGGTAGAAATGCAGGCGCCGGGTGAGCAAATATCGGGCTTGCTTACCTCTCCGCCTCTTGAGCTGAAAAACAAAACGATATTCTTTTTCAGAGTTGAACCGAATAAATCTCTTCCGACTTCATGCGCAAGCACAGCGCCTGTTGAGAGGACGTAGTTGCTGGAAGCCGGTAAGCCTGCTGTTGAGATCCCGGGTCCGTCGTTGCCGTTTGCAACGCATACATAAAGGTAAGGATTTTTACTTAGCAGAGTATCAAGGAACAATTCCATATCGGATTGTCCTTCTATTTCGGAACCGATACCGAAGCTCATGTTTACAATGCAGGGCTCTTTAACAACTTTAGAAACGCTGTCGGCATAGAGAAAAGCTTTTTTCATGCTTCCCGTTACGGTAGCGCCGCCTGCAAAATTATTGTTGCCTATCTTCAAGCTGATTATACTGGCTCCAGGTGCAATTCCATTGATATAAGAATCATCAATATGATAGCCTGAAGCAATTCCCGCAACATGAGTTCCATGCCCGCCGTCGTCGTAATATAAAGAAAGTATTTTCCTTTCGGGGAAAATATTTACGGCAAAGGTAAGCTTAGTAAGTCCCTTATCATTTGGGATTGTAAACGTATCGAACTTCTCTTTATAATTTCTAATTGGCTTTTCATCCGACAAATCGCCGTTGTCGTTCGTATCGAAATAGGCTACCCATGTTGTATCATTACCATCCTTAGCTTTGAACACGACAACATAATAAACATCCTTTGTTGAGCCGTTGCCGTTTAAGTCCTCTGCGCCCGAGGATGAGTTTTTAAATTTTGTTTCTTTCAGAGCCCCAATCAGGTATTTATCATCTAAAGATTTTAAGCTGAGCTTTCCGGCACCGGCTACCTTATAATTTTTTTCTTTGTTAATAAAGAAAGCCGTATCGTTCTCTTCTTCAATTTTACAGTCATAAAGTTTTATATCGCCTTCACCCGTAAAATCCTGTGCATCGATTACCTTTACCTTGCCAGTGGAAGTCTTCTGAAGTCCTTCCATTCCCATATCCACGCCTGTATCGAAGATGAAAATTATGGTCCCTCTTCCGTCATAATCAGGATGTACATTAAGGAA
>JBJKRP010000224.1:0-2918 GCA_046704565.1 Ignavibacteriaceae bacterium
ATTTTAAAGTTGTAACATATCCGGACGGCGATTCGCTTTCCCGGTATTTTGTTCGTGCCGATGAGACTCGTGAGAGCATAAAAATAATCCGGCAGGCTCTGGAAAAGATGCCGCAGGGAGATACGCTGCTGAATCAGCCGAAGAAAGTTCTGCCGAAGAAAACGGAAATCTATTCGAGGATGGAAGAGCTTATTCATGATTTTATGATTGTAAACTTCGGAATAAATCCCGAACCGGGAGAAATTTACCATGCTGTAGAAAGCTCGAAAGGAGAATTAGGATTTTACCTTGTAAGCAAAGGCGATGGAAAGCCGTGGAAGTGTAAAATCCGTTCACCCTCGTTTGTTAACCTGCAGTCAGTACCGCAGCTTGTAAAAGGGCACATGGTTTCGGACGTTGTTGCAATTGTTGGAAGCCTGGATCCGGTTATGGGCGAAGCGGACAAATAAAACTATTAAACTTAAACTTGTGCAATGGAATTCAAATTTAACGAAGAAAATTTAACGAAGTTAGAAGGCATCCTTAAAAGATACCCGACAAAGAAAGCAGCAGTAATGCCGGTGCTTTATTTAGCACAGGAACAAAACGGCTGGATATCCGGCGAAGTAATGAAAGAGGTTGCTTCTTTACTTGGAATGCCTGCAGATGAGGTGCTTGGCGTTGTTACTTTTTATACTATGTACCATCAGAAGCCGATGGGGAAGTATCATCTTCAGGTGTGCACTAATGTATCTTGCATGCTTCGCGGCGGTTATAAAATCTATGACCGCATAAAAGATAAATTGAATATAGCCAACGGCGGCATTACGAAGGATTCGGTGTTCTCCCTGGAAGAAGTTGAATGCATGGGCTCATGCGGTACGGCTCCGATGATTGCTGTGAAAGAAGACTTCTTTGAAAATCTTGATGTAGAAAAAGTCGATGAAATTTTAGAATCTTTTAAAAATAGAAATTAAATGGAAAAGATCGTCCTACCAGATATAAAAGATATTCATCTTATAAATGTTTATGAACAAAACGGCGGTTACTCGGCTGCAAAGAAAGCTTTAAGCCAGAAACCGGATGAAATAATAGACACCGTAAAGAAATCAGGTTTACGCGGACGCGGCGGAGCTGCTTTTTCTGCCGGTTTAAAGTGGAGTTTTATGCCGAAGTCTAATGACAAGCCGAAGTATCTTTGCATCAACGGCGACGAAAGTGAACCGGGCTCGTTCAAGGACAGGCAGATCTTCGAATACAACCCTCACCAGTTGATTGAAGGAATTATAATCGAAGCATACGCAATAGGCGCTAAAGTTGCTTACATTTATATACGCGGTGAAAATCATAAGTGGATTAAGCTTGTTGAAAAAGCTTTGAGCGACGCCTACGAGCATGGTTATGTCGGCGAAAAGATGAAACAAACTTTCGGAACAGATTTTTATTGCGATATATATGTCCACAAAGGAGCGGGCGCTTATATTTGCGGCGAGGAATCTGCTTTAATGAATTCGATTGAAGGCAAGCGCGGTTATCCGAGAGTTAAACCGCCGTTCCCTGCGCAGAACGGTTTATGGGGATATCCCACAACAATTAATAATGTTGAAACCGTTACCAACGTTCCGGCTAAAATAAAAAAAGGCTGGTAATGGTATTCAAAAATCGGCGAGCCGAAACATCCCGGCACACTTCTTTACGGAATCAGCGGTCATGTAAACAAACCCGGAGTTTACGAACTGCCGACCGGTATGCTTCTGACCGATTTGATATACAATTATGCAGGCGGAGTTCCGGGCGACAAAAAAATATTATGCATCATTCCCGGCGGTTCTTCAATGCCTCCACTGCGAGGCGACCAGATTGAGGGCGTTAAGATGGATGCCGAATCATTAAAAGCTGTCGGCACTTCTATTGGTACTGCAGGCGTTATGGTAATGGATGAAGATACCGACCTTGTTAGAGTTCTTGCAAGGATTGCAAAATTCTATTACCATGAAAGCTGCGGACAGTGTACACCTTGCCGTGAAGGCACCGGATGGATGCTGAAGATATTGAACAGACTTGTTGCCGGCGAAGGCTCGACGCACGATCTTGATTTGTTGGTTTCTGTTGCAAGCAACATAGAAGGGAACACTATATGCGCTTTAGGTGAAGCCGCTGCATGGCCCGTTAGACATATGGTAACCCGTTTCAGGGATTATTTTGAGCAGCGCGTAAAGAAAGAAGTTGTTCTGCCGGTTGCCAACAAGGTTCATTCGATGCGGCACACTGCTTTTCCGCTTGCCGAGATAAAAGAGTAAATTATATTCCTATTAAGAAGGACGATGAATTAAAGGGGGAAAGGGATATTCCAACCTTTAGTCAGAGATTATTTTTATTATTAAATATAATTTTTACCATTGATTTACAACTCTTTGACACTATTAACCTTGACGGTAATTAGCTTTCTTCTGAAAATAAAATAAATTTTTAGGAGGTCATTGTGTCAACCAAATATTTTATAAAAGCTGCTTTAGTTTATTCCTTTTTCAACTTGTTTTGCTTTAATGTACTGGCTCAGCAGGATGAAGGACATGACAAGAAATTCCTGGTTACAAAGAAAAATTTGAGCGGACCGAGAATAGGCATAACGGTTATTCCGGGGAATAATGAATTGCATGATAAAATGCAGGCAGAGAACATTGGAAGAACTGTAAGTCAATTCGGATGGCACTTGGAGTGGCAAACCACGCCTGATGTTGTTGAGGCACCAAGCTTTTTAGTCGAATTTATTCCCTTAATCTCGGGAGTCGAGTACAGCAAATTTATTCCGAGCGCATCTTTAGTTTTTGGAATTAGACTTTTTTCGGGATATGAAATGGGCTTGGGACCTAACATAGGCATATCGGGCTCGTCGCTTGCTGTTGCATTTGGAAAGAATTTTGATTTTGGTGGAGTGA
>JBJKRP010000225.1:0-14290 GCA_046704565.1 Ignavibacteriaceae bacterium
GTATATGGGTATATGGTATATGGGAAACATCTTTATACTTCCATACGGCAGCTCTCGGAGGCTTTACTACCCGAGCCGGGTGGGAGGTATTTTATTAACGGTTTAATTTTTATATTTTTTGTTTAATTATAATGACTTATATATGTTTTCTAAAATAGAATCAATTATCGGAGGATAACTCAATATGAAAATATTCATCAGAGTAATGATGGTATGCACGCTTGTAGCTTTAGTTCAGAAGTTCGCTTATGCGCAGGGAGAAGCAGCGGTACCATTTCTAATGGTAGCGCCGGATTCAAGAGCCGGTGGAATGGGAGAATCGGGCGCCGGGTTAGCAGATAACTCTGCAGCCATTTATTGGAACCCGTCGGGCATTGCTTTTCTAAGAGGTTCCGAGGTAAGTATTACTCACAGTAATTGGCTTCCCCAATTTAACCTTGACCTTTTTTATGATTACCTTACCTACCGGCAATACGTCCCGGAAATAAACGGAAGCGCATTTGCAAGTATAACATATATGAACTACGGACAGTTTGTCAGAACTGGTCCCGATAACCCGACGCCGATTGGAACTTTCCGTTCATTCGACGCAGCCTTGACATTAGGCTATGCAACACAGCTTTCTTCCGATTGGGGAATTGGCTTCAACTTCAGGATAATACACAGCCAGTTGTCCGATCAGCCGACTGCCCAGGAACAGGGAAGAGGAACCGCTACAACAGTCAGCTTCGATATAGCAGGCATGTGGAGACCCGGCAAGTTAGTCATACCGTTTACCGACTATGACATGGGTAAGAAGTTCAGTGTTGGCTTAAACCTCAGCAACCTTGGTCCTAAAATTTATTATATTGATCGTGCACAGGCTGATCCTATACCGACTAATTTCAGATTGGGATTTGCTTACCAGCTATTCAGCGACAAGTATAATTCACTAATTTATACTCTGGATTTCAACAAGCAGCTAATCAGCAAGGATACGGTAACAAACACTTCGAAAGAATTTTACCAGGCTATATTTGCCGCATGGACGGACAGACCATTCAGCGAGGAACTCCGGTCAATCCAGACATCTATGGGCTTTGAATACTGGTACGGCGAACCGGGCAACTTCTTATTTGCATTGCGTACAGGATTCTTTTATGAAGATCCATCTTACGGCAACAGAGAGTTCCTTACTTTCGGCGCAGGCGTAAGATATGATATTTACGGATTCGATTTCAGCTACCTGACTACTTCAGTATTTCCCAACGGAGACCAGGATCCGCTTAATGATACACTCCGGTTTACCGTATCAATCGGCTGGGGCGGAATACCGGGAGATACAAGAGGATTACCAAGGGGAATCTAAGCTTTTATGTCAAAAATATTTCTTGTCATTTTTCTGATGAATTTGTGCCTGGGCAGTATGGCTGCCCAGACCTTTATTACAAAGCTTAATCTGCCTGCCGATAGTCGTTTAAAAAAAGTTTCCGGTATTGACACGGTTAAAATACTTGCAGTGATGGTAGATTTCCCGGCAGATAAAGATGCAGCTACCGAGGGTAACGGCAAGTTCGGAACAATTTATTCTAAGGATTACGGTAATTCCATACTTGATCCGCTGCCTCACGATAGAAATTATTTTGAGGCTCATTTAGAATTTGTCAAGAATTATTTTGAAAAAGCCTCCGGCGGAAAAGAAAAAGTTGAGTTTTATGTTCTTCCCGGAATCATAACTGTCTCGAAGCAAATGAGAAACTATTCTCCTCCGTACAATTCTACCAGCTATTCCGAGCTCGGCAATTTTGCGGAAGAGGTCTGGCATCTTGCAGATTCCGCAAACCCGGGATTCAACTTTTCAAACTACAATTTGTTTACGATCTTTCATGCGGGAGTTGGTAAAGAAGTCTCTCTTCCTGGCAGCCTGAGTGATTCCAGGGATCTGCCTTCGATATATTTTAGTGAGAGTGCATTAAAGAATATATACGGAAGCTCGTTTGACGGTTTCCCGGTAGATAAAAATACTTTTAAAATTAAAAACAGTATGATTATACCCGAGACTGAAAGCAGAGAGCAGACAAATATCGACGGTTCGGCTTCTCTGGCTCAAATTACTATTAACGGGTTACTTGTTTCCAGTGTTGGGAACTTTTTAGGACTGCCGGATCTATACGATACAAAAACAGGCTTAAGTGCAATCGGTCGTTTTGGACTGATGGACCCGCAGTCTATATTTGCTTATAACGGTGTATTTCCCCCGGAGCCTTCTGCCTGGGAAAAAATTTTTTTAGGATGGGCAACGCCGGTTACTTTATCCCCAGGCAATTATAATGTCGATCTTGTGACTAAGCTTGCGGCGTCTTTATCGGATACGACTATTTTAAAAATACCAATAAATTCCTCCGAGTATTTTTTAGTAGAGAACCGGCAGCGCGATGCAAGCCATAACGGCGCAATAATAACTTACGTTTTAGGCGGAGATACATTAACAAAAACTTTTACGAAGGATGAAACCGGCTTCTTAAGCTACGATACGGATTCCCTACAGGGTGTAATTACAGATGTAGATGAATTTGATTGGGCGCTTCCGGGACAAATTGACGATACCTCTCATTATTCGGGCGGCATTTTAATCTGGCATATTGACGACAACATTATTCATGCGAACTTTGCCGACGACAAAATTAATGCAGATAAGAATCACCGCGGTGTAAACTTAATGGAAGCCAGCGGCGTTCCCGAAATTGGCGAACAATTTACCGATCTTTTCGGGAATACGATTGTGGGCGAAGGAACATACCAGGATTACTGGTATGCTTCAAACTCAGCTACGTTATATCATAACAGATTTGCCGACGACACACGACCCAGCAGTAAATCCAATACTGGCGCTAATAGTTTGATAACTTTGTCTGATTTCTCCAACATAGGTAACACGATGAGCTTTAAGATTGCTTACGGTGACTCTCTTGTTAAGCCGGTAACTTCTTTAAGCGTTCCATTTACTATTTCGAATAACAAACTTGACGTTTTCCAAACTGCCGACAGCAGTAATTTCTGTGTGCTTTCAAATTCCAACCTGGAAATTATGAATGATACCGGCAGCATTATAAAAACAATAGCGGATTTCTCAAGCTTCAAGACGGCGTCGGTTAAATTAAACAATACTGAATATATTGTCGGCGCGATTGATTCTACTTTAAATGTTTACATGAACAACGGTTCGTCAAGTTACGCAGGCTCTATTAATACCGGAGACTTAATAAACGCTGCGCCGGTTATTATTACGGAAAATTCAGTTGCTGAAATTATTGTCGGTACAAAATCAGGTTACATTAAAAAGTATTCTTTAGGAACTTTGCCGGCTACTAATCCATCGCTCGTATCTTCAGACAGTTCAAACATGGGAAGTCAAATCAATCAGATAGCAGGTACGGAAAATTACTTTTCGTTTGTTACTACCGCTATTGCGGTCAATGTCAACAATCAAGGCTACAATGGAAAATATTTCCTTACCCTAAACGATAATCAGAATAACAGATTTATAACAGGTACTGACGGTTTCTTGCAACTGTCAATTACTAATGATAAGCAAGGGAATAAAACGAATATTCTCCTTCTTGCAGGAAATAAATTTGACGTTGTTACCAACGGAAAACTTGTCGGTTCTTTTAGTATTAATTCTTCCGATTCGATTAAATCTTTTGCTCTTGCCGATTTGAAACAGGACGGCAGCAACTATATCGTTTTTACTGATGGGAATAACATTGACGCTGTTAATCTGCAAGGCGCGGAAGCGGATAACTTTCCATTTGTTGATCCGAAAGGAATCGGATTTACAGGTACTCCTTTGACCGCTGATTTTGCAGGCGACAACAAGTCTGAGGTTATTGCAGCAACAGACGATGGAAGAATTTATGCAATAGACGGCGGCACCGGGAAGGTTGTTGACGGTTTCCCGGTTTCTTCCGGTGCACAGCTTGCCTGTATGCCAGCATTGTTTGAATATCAAGGCAGACTATCCTTTGCAATGTTGAACCGGCAGGGAAATTTTTCTGCATGGCAGATTGGTGCTAACCAGGGTAAAGTCTTCTGGGCTGAAGAGAACGGCAGCAGCGGCAACAACTCGTACATTGCCGGTGCTTCGAACCAAAATATCGATAATACCTTTTTCCCTGCTGCCAGAGCATACAATTATCCGAATCCTGTCTACGGCGGGGTAACGAATATTCATTATTACGTTGCACAGGATTCAAAGATAGATATTAAGATATTCGACCTTGCCGGAGACTTTGTTGCCGAACTTACCGACAGCGCCCCGGGTGGATTTGAAAAAGAAACTCCCTGGAATGTCGGGAGCATTCAAAGCGGAGTTTACTTTGCCAGCATCAAGGCTACCGGCGCAAACGGAAAGAGCGAAACCAACATCATAAAGATTGCGGTGATCAAGTAGCAGTTAAATTCCGTTCCCGGTTTATACCTGCTGTTCGAAACTTTTTATAATTTGAAGCGGGCGGAAACGACTTACTCGTTGTAAATTTTTATTCATGATTTAAAATTAGCTATGTCCAGAATTATAGGTTCAGTATTAATCTTTATTTTCCTTTTACAAGTAAAAGTATTCTCTCAGTACACTGAATTTCACCCTGAGTTGAAATGGTATACGATTAAGGGCAAGTACTGCATGGTTCATTTTCATAACGGTCCAGAACGCACTGCAGAAGTAGTCGCCAAGATTGCCGATGAAGTTATTCCTCCGCTTGAATCACTTTATGGTTACGATCCCGGTACCATAAATTATGTTATAAAGGATATGGATGATTATTCAAACGGTGCGACTTATTTCTTCGATAACAAAATTGAAATCTGGACAAGTGCATTGGACTTTGATCTCCGGGGCACGCATAACTGGCTCCGGAACGTAATAACACACGAGACCACCCACATGGTTCAAATCCAATCTGCCATGAAGCTGACCCGCACAGTGCCTGCAGTTTTCTTACAGGTTTTAAATTACGAAGATGAAAGGAGACCGGACATACTGTACGGCTATCCAAATGTTGTTGCCTCCTATCCGCTTGCTTCGGTAAATATTCCTTCATGGTTTGCCGAAGGAACCGCACAGTACCAGAGAAAAGAATTTCATTACGATACTTGGGATACGCACCGCGATATGGTTCTTCGCTGCTATGCTTTGAGCGGACGGATGCTTACCTGGAACCAGATGGGTGAGTTCGATAAAAACAGTCTCGGTAACGAGTCCGTTTATAATGCAGGCTTTGCATTAACAAGGTACATCTCTCAAAAATACGGCGAGGATAAACTGGAGAAAATAAGCCACGACCTCGGCAAGCTTGACGTATTTACTATGGACCAGGCATTTAAAGATGTTCTGGGAAAGGATGGGAATGCCGTCTATAACGAATGGAGCGGCTACCTGATCGACAGCTACAGACAACGAAGCAAAGCGGTCCTTTCTAATTTAGTTGAAGGAGATACTGTCGAAAGTGAAGGGATCGGAAACTTCTACCCGGAATTCTCTCCCGATGGATCAAAGTTTGCGTTTGTTTCAAGCAAGGATGAAGATTACCTCTCGCTCTGCGATGCTTACGTCTATAATTTTAAGACCAAAAAGGAAAAAGATATTGCAAGCAGTGTTTCTTCAACTATAGGCTGGGTGCCGGGGCAGGATAAAATCGTCTATGCCAGGCTTACAGACGACAACCCAAATTGGTATAATATTCACGACCTGTACATTTACGACTTAAGTACGGATAAAGAGACAAGACTTACTCATGACCTCCGCGCTAATATGCCCTGCGTTTCTCATGACGGAAAGAAAATTGTCTTTCTATTTGAGAGAGACGGGACTACCAATCTTGCAATGGTAAACATCAACGGTAAAGATTACAGGCAGCTGACTGAATTTAAAAATGGTGAACAGGTCTATGAGCCGAAGTTTTCCAACGATGACAGCTATATCATCTTCGACTATTCTTACATGCACGGAAGACATATTGCAAGGATAGATACAGATGGAAGCAATTTCCAGTTTGTTGTTAAGACTGATGCAGATAACCGCAATGCTGTGTTCGATAAAAACGGTAATATAATTTACAGCTCGGACTCAACCGGAATATTTAACCTTTATTCTTTAAATCTTAAGACCGGAGTTAAGAAGCAATTAACAAACGTTATCGGCGGAGCTTTTATGCCGTCTGTTGACAGCAGCGGAAATATTTTATACGTGGGTTATACATATTCCGGTTTTAAAATTTTTGAAATTACTCCAGCGCAGCAAAGCAAGGTTAACCCGGCAGAAAGCTATGTCTGGCTGCATGATCCGCCTTTGGGGCATGATAAGCCTAAAGGAGATTTAAGCAAATTTGATCTTAAAGCATATCAAGATTATAATGATAAGGTTGTACCGCATTATAAAATTGAACCATACAACGGAGTCTTTACCAAGCTGACTTTTTATCCGTTCCTGCGTTATGATAATTATAATACTACCAATAACTTTTTTGAAAAGCTGAAGCCGGGAGTTTATGTCTCTTCGAGCGATATGCTTGATAAGTATTCTTTATTTGCGGGGGGAGATATAAATTCAAGGCTTGAACGTGATCTCTTCCTGACTTTTAATTACAGGAATAAAATTCCCTTCCTATTCGACATCGGAGTTAGACCGGAACTGTCGCTTGAGCTTTATAGCATCAGCAGGGTAGCAAGTTCCTCTGTCGGATTCAGCCCGGATACAGTCGGCAATGTTGTTAATTATGCTTATTCGGCACCGGTAGACGTAACGTATGATCTTTTTGAGTTTGATTTTGCTGCCAAGCAAAGAGTATTTGACCGCGGACAGGACCTTGAGTTCAGGTATATTTTCAGCAAGTATTCTGCCAACATAGGCAGCTTCCTTATTCCTGCAGAGCTTAACAACGGTGTGCCGTACCTTTATCCTTCAACAAATGACAACTACCTGATAAGCAACAATGTTCAATTGAAGTATACGATGAATTATATACATCCAACCAAGGATGAAGAGATAAATCCAATCGGTACTACTCTTGATTTAACTTACAACTACGAAATGAACAAGTTCAATCCGGACGGGAATTATCAGGTTGTCAACGGTACTCTTCAGCCGGTTTACAACAATTATGATTTTCATCGCCTTGAATTGAATGCGCAAATTCATTTCCCGGTATTTGAAAGAAGCACCTTAACAACAAGGTTTAGGCTTGGAAATATTTTTGGTCCTACGGTGCCTGACTTTTTTGATTTTTATCTTGGCGGAATAATCGGTATGAAGGCATATCCTTTTTATGCCGTTAGCGGCAACAAGGTTGCCTGGTTCGATCTGACTTACCGCTTCCCCTTATTTACCAATATCGATACGAGGTTGGGAGTTTTATATATTGATAAGATATTCATGTCTTTCTTCGGCGATGTGGGGAATGCCTGGAATGCGGGCGAAAGCAATGTCTTTAAGAAAGGCGCGGGTGCCGAGATCAGAATTTCAATGGATTCATTTTATGAATTCCCTACCGATTTATTTATAAGTGCCGCTTACGGCTTCGACAGGTTTTCTACGGTAGTGTTGAATAAAGACATTACCTACGGGAAGGAATGGAGGATTTACGGCGGTCTGTTATTTGGATTTGAAATTTAAATATTTTGAGGAATGAAATGACCAAGGTACACTCCAAAATAGTGTTTGCTGCTATGATAGTTCTTATTCCTTTTGTTTATGCCAGCTCGCAAACTAAGGATATTCCAAAACAAAAGTTAACCGGAAACCTGATCCTCGATTCAAGGCTGGTTGCCGGTAATAATATTGCCCAGGCTCCGCAATTGAATTTAATTTCAGCGCAGGAGAAAGCCGGGCACAAGTCAAGATGGCTCGGCGGCTTGTTTTCGCTCATACTCCCCGGCTCAGGAGAATTTTATGCGCAGGACTATTTAAAAGCCGGGATATTCCTCGTTGTAGAGGCAGCCGCAATTGCTACGGCGGCTATTTACACTCATAAAGGAGATTTCCAAACAGCTTTCTTTCAACAATATGCAAACCAGAATTGGAGCGTTGCAAAATATGCAGCCTGGACTCTGCAGCATCTGCAAACATTAAATCCTGATCTAAAGGCAAGCGATTACCATGTATTTAAAGATAATGCTGACTGGAGCAGCAATAACATGAATAATAATACTTCATGGAGCCAGTGGACTCAACTGAATTCAGACATAAATTGGTCCGAGTTAAACAGGCTTGAACTGGCGATTGGAGACGGTTATTCGCATCAGTTATTTCCTTACGGTCAGCAGCAGTATTATGAAATGATAGGAAAGTACCCGCAGTTCAGCGAAGGCTGGTCGGTAGCAAATATGAATGATACCGATTTCCACTTAGGTCCTGCTGATCAGGCACTTGCGAATCAATTTAATTGGTATGCACACCAGCGCGGTCTTGCAAACTCATATTATACTGACGGCAACACGGCGATAATTTTTATTTATATAAATCATTTCTTAAGTACGCTGGACGCGATCTGGTCCGTTGATAAATACAACGATACGCTTGCCATGAATCTGCGGATGGATCATTTGAATGTTGCCGGGCAGGAATATATGATCCCAACTGTTTACATGTCATACAATTTTTAACCGGAAGATTTCCGGGTTCCGTTATATAAAGCGATTTTGCCGTTATGTGAAATCGCTTTTTTTGTGTTTAAGAAGTATTTTGCATTATCATTTTTTGTGGAATTATTTTTAGCTTATGAGCACTCCTGTTGTTGTAATTATAGGAAGACCGAATGTAGGGAAGTCAACGCTTTTCAACCGCCTGGTTGGTAAGAGAGGAGCCATTGTAGACGATACAAGCGGCGTTACGCGCGACCGCAACTATGGCGAAGTAGATTGGAATGGAAAAAACTTTCAGTTGATTGACACGGGCGGATACGTCCCGGACTCGGATGACCTTTTTGAAACTGCAATAAGAGAGCAGGTTGAAATTGCCGTAAACGAAGCCGATGCAATTTTATTTATAGTGGATGTCCGTTCGGGCATAAATCCCATCGATACTGAAATTGCGAATATGCTGAGAAGCTCGGGTAAACATTTTTTTCTTATAGCCAACAAAGTCGATTCCGATAATTTCGAGCCGGCAGTTTCGGAATTTTACCGGCTTGGTACCGATAATATTTACCCGGTCTCTGCTTTAGCCGGCAGGAAAATCGGAGACCTGCTTGATGAATTGACAAAGGACTTCAGCGCTTTGGATGACAGCGAAAATGAAGACTCAAGATTGAAAGTGGCAATTGTAGGAAGACCTAACGTCGGTAAATCATCTTTAACCAATGCTCTGCTGGGCTATGATAGAAGCATTGTTACCGATGTTCCGGGAACTACGCGCGATAGCATCAATTCAATCTTAAAATATTACGGACAGGAAATAATCTTAATAGATACAGCCGGTCTTCGCAAGAAAAAGAGAATTGAAGAAAGCATCGAGTTCTTTTCCATGGTAAGAACGCTGAAAACTATCGGCGAATGCGACGTTGCGGTTGTAATGCTCGATGCGGAAAAGGGTATGGAAAACCAGGACCAGAAAATTATAGACGAAGCGGTACGGAGAAGAAAGGGAATTATTGTTGCCGTAAACAAATGGGATCTGATCGAGAAGGATAACAGCACCACCAAGAAGTTTGAGGATGCGATCAGGGAAGCCGCGGGCTCGCTGGATTATCTTCCGGTGATTTTTATTTCCGCATTGACCAAGCAAAGAATTTATAAGCTTATTGACCAGTGCATTGCAATAAACGAGGAACGAAGGAAAAAAATTCCGACTAATGTTCTGAACGACACATTGCTTCAGGAGATAGAAAGGGTACCGCCTCCTTCAACAGCGACTGGCAAGGAAGTAAAGATAAAATATATTACCCAGGGAGGCTCGCATTACCCGGTATTCCTCTTCTTTACTAATTATCCGAAAGATATTCCAGAGCATTATAAAAGATTTATAGAAAAGCTAATCAGGAAGCAGTTTGGTTTTACCGGCGTTCCGTTCACTTTATCTTTTAAGAAAAAATGATTAAGGCAGGGAGAATTGTAGTTGTCGGAGGCAACGCTGCCGGACCCGCCGCTGCGGCTAAGGCAAAGAGAGTAAATCCCGGCGCTGAAGTTAAAATGTTCGAGTCCGGGGGCTTTATTTCTACAGGTACATGCGAAATGCCGTACGTGCTTTCAGGCGAAATTTCCGGTTACGAAAAGATAATCTTTTATTCGCCGGAAAAGTTCAAACAGGAGAAAGGCGCCGAAGTTTTTGTCAACCATCTTGTTGAATCAATAAATAGAAAAGAAAAGTTTATTGAAGTCAGAGACTTAAAAGAAAATATTACCAGGCAGGTTTCTTATGATAAGCTCATTCTCGCTACCGGTTCAACTGCGAAGAAAATTCCCGGCATTCCATCGGGCTTAAAAAACGTCTTTAGGTTTAAAACGGTTGAAGACTTATTCTGCATTCAAAGATTTATTCAAGAAAACAAATGCAAGACCTGCGCGGTATTCGGCGCCGGCTATGTTGGGCTTGAAGCTGCAGATGCGCTCCAATCATTACAAATTGAAACAGTCTTAATTGAAAAAGAAAAGTTGCCGCTGCCTTCTGCAGAAGTTGAAATAGGTTTTTTGGTAAGGGAACTTCTTAAGAAAAATGGAGTAAGAACTTTTTTCGGAATTTCAAACCCTCTTATTCATTTATCGGATTGTGGACAGAAAATCAAAAGCATTGAAATAGAGAGCAGACAAATTGAAGTCGATTTCATAATTACCGCCGCAGGATTTTCTCCTAATAACCATCTTGCGCAAAAGGCAAAACTTGAATTGGGTAAGTTCGGCGGAATTAAGGTTGAAAGTAATCTGAGGACATCCGATCCGGATATTTTTGCAGCCGGCGATAATATTGAAGTAAAGAACGCGATAACTAACAAGAGCGATTACATTCCGCTTGCAGCAGCGGCGCATGAATACGGTCATATTGCGGGAGCCAATGCCGCCGGTGAAAATCATCGGGCTGAGCCCGTGATAAAAAACTTAGCAGTGAAGATTTTTGACAGATACTTTGTCTCAGTAGGAATATCTTCCGATGAAGCTGGGCGATACGGGTATAATTTTGCGACTGTAAGTCAGGTTGTTCCCAATCTTAATAAGGTAATGCCTGCAAGCGAAAATGTATTCGGCAAGATTATCTTTGAGAAGGAAAGCAAAAGGATACTTGGAGCCGCTTTCTTAGGAGGCAAAGAAGCTTCCGGTTACGGCAATTTGATTTCAGGCTTAATCAAGACCCGGCAGAGCGCGGAGGTTTTAGCCGCGATAAATTATAACTACACTCCGCCATTATCGCCGCTGGTTAATTTACTTTCGGTACTTGGCAGGAAAATTAAATAATTGTTATAAAATGATGATGCAGGTAAAATATAAAAGCTTCCGTCTAATTATTCATCCTCTACTAAAGAGGGATAATTCTTCCCGGATTAGACGACGCTGGAGATAGAACTTTTGATACGCTCTAACATTTATTTATTTATCGTATTATTTCTTTTTGCCGGGAAAGCATTTTGTCAGAGATATCCCGATAGAGCCGTGGACTCATTGTTAGAAGCCGGCATAAAGCAGACACTGGATCAAAATTATGATGAAGCCAAAGAGACCTTTATTTATCTGAATAACAAGTTTTCCGGGATACCTCTGGGAAAGATTTTTACGGCTACCGTTTATGTTGCCGAAGCATTTGACTATTCGTCCCCGTTCCAGACTGATTCCATCAATTATTATATTGATGCTGCCAGGAAACAATCCGGGCAGCTTGTTGACGAAGACGGCAGGAATGTTTGGAACCTTTATTCGCTTGCATTTGCAGAGGGCTTTCATGCATATTTCGAAGCGCTCAACAATAACTGGATCGAGGCTTTTACAAACGGGCTCAATTCAATTGATGACTTTCAAAAATGTTTAGCTATCGATCCTGATTTTTACGAGGCATATACTGCTATCGGAACATATAAATACTGGCGAAGCAGGAAAACGAAAATAGCAAGCTGGCTAACCTTTTTCCCGGATGGCGAAGAAGCAGGAATAAAATATCTGAAGCTGGCATTAGAGCACGCGTCTTACACCAGGTATTTTGCATTAAACTCGCTAATCTGGATTTACATAGACAGAAAGGATTTTAGCGATGCTGAAAAGCTGGCTGAATCGGCGTTAAAAAAATATCCGGATAATCGGCAGTTCAAGCTGGAGTATGCAAGAACTCTGGAGGACTCCGATCCGCAAAAAGCGATAAAGATTTATTTTGAAGTTATAAAATCTTATAGCCGGATAAAGAATTTAAATAGGTGCAACCAAATTGAACTGAAGCACATAATTGCGCTGCGATATTATAGGATAGGCAACTACAAAGATGCTCAAAAGCTTTGTGAGGAAATACTTGGAATAAAGGACCTGACCGCATATGAAAAAGAAAAATTAAAAGGAAGGCTTGAGCGGGTTAAGGAACTGGATGAGAAGATAAAAATGGAATTACAAAATTGAAATTCAACTGCCTGTTAGTGTTCCAGTCGACTTTAACAATTCGATTAAAAGATTTAAATTATATAGCTTTTTTACGGATGAATATAACTAATTGATGCAATGAGCTTAACTAATCCAAAACATAAGAAGATGCTTGATGAGCTTCTGGAAACCTGCAGGCAGCATTTGCCGAGTGTAAATGAAGAGCTTATCTCAAAAGCATTCGAATTTTGCCTCGAGGCGCATAAGAATGATCTCCGTGCATCCGGCGAGCCTTATTTTACCCATCCGTACGAAGTGGCGATGATTGTTGCAAGAGAAATTCCTCTCGATGACGTAACTATTGTAAGTACTTTACTCCATGACGTTGTTGAAGATACGGAATTCAACCTGGATATTCTATCGAAGGAATTTGGAAAGGAAGTTGCGGAAATAGTAGACGGCGTTACAAAGATCAGCGGAATTTTTAAGGGTCAGGAAATTACGCAAGCCGAAAATTACCGGAAGCTTCTTCTTTCGATGGTTAAAGATGTAAGAGTAATTTTAGTGAAGTTTGCCGACAGGCTTCATAACATGCGTACACTTGAGTATGTAAATCCCGACAAGCAGAGAAGGATTGCACAGGAGACGCTGGAGATATATGCCCCGTTTGCCAACCGGTTCGGTCTGGGGCGTATTAAATGGGAGCTAGAAGACCTCTCGTTCAAATACCTGAACAAAGAAGCTTATGATGAGATTGCCAGGAAGATAAAGAGCAAGAGGAGAGAGCGAGAATCATACATTAAAAAATTTACCGAGCCGGTTATCGATAAGCTTAACGAGTATAATCTTAAATATGAAATTAACGGGAGACCAAAACACCTTTACAGCATTTATAGAAAGATGGTTACCCGGAACAAGCCGTTTGATGAAATATACGATTTGTTTGCCATTAGAATAATCCTTGATACTGAAAATAACAATGACTGTTACACGACGCTTGGGATTGTAAATCAAATGTACCTGCCGGTTGCTGACAGGTTTAAGGATTATGTCTCGATTCCGAAGACAAACAATTATCAGTCTATCCATACAACGGTAGTAGGACCGGAAGGAAGATTGGTAGAAGTTCAAATAAGAACAAAGAAAATGCACGAGGTTGCAGAGAAAGGTGTTGCCGCACACTGGCGCTACAAAGAAAACAAAGCAGCTTCCGAGAAAGATATGGAGAACTGGGTAAACTGGATAAGAGATATTTTCGAAAGCGCCTCGAAAGATGAAGCGCGGAAAGATCTTTTGGAAAGCTTCAAGCTCAATTTATACCAGGATGAAATTTATGTGTTCACTCCGAAAGGCGATTTGCGGCGGCTGCCTGTGGGCTCTACTCCCGTTGATTTTGCATTTGAAATACACAGTAAGGTCGGCTACCACTGCATAGGCGCAAAGGTGAACGGAAAGATTGTCCCGCTGGATACAAAGCTTCACAGCGGCGATCAGGTGGAAGTAATAACATCAAAAAATCAGCATCCGAATAAGAACTGGGTTAAGTTTGTAACAACTCATAAATCAAAAACGGCGATACGCAAGTGGATAAACAAGGAAGAAGAAGATATCATTCTTGCGGGAAAAGAAATCTGGGAAAAGAAAATTAAGAAGCTGAAGCTGTCGTTTACCACAAGCGATATAGCCAAGCTTTCAGGCAATTTAAAATATGATAACCCGAGAGCGTTTTTTAGATCGATAGCCCAGGGGAAGGTAAATCTTGATG
>JBJKRP010000226.1:0-4838 GCA_046704565.1 Ignavibacteriaceae bacterium
ATATGCAAAAAACGGTGTGGATTCAATACCTAATTCGTCCGACTCCCACGGATACATTGCACCTTTAAGTTTGTTTTTTACAGCATTCTTTTCGGCACTTTCTAGTGCGGTATATCTAAACATTACCATGGACTTAGCCATTCCTGGATGCATAAAAAGAAGAGAAGGTAACATATAAGTATCCGCATCCCAAAATATATGTCCGAAATATCCCGAAGTTGCAAGTCCCATCGGCGGAATACTGAAGTCCGTGCCTTTGCGAGCACTGCACATAAGATAAAACATATCGGAGTGAACAATTTTTTGAAGTTTGGAATTTCCTTCGAGAATAATATCTGTCTTCCACAAATCAGCCCATTGTTTTTTACTCTCCTCTAGTAATTTATCATATCCTGTAGTCTTAATCGAATTAAGAACCTCGGTTGATTTTTTAATGTAATCTGATTTTTCTTTATTGGCCTGCGGTGAAGAACCAACTGCAATATATTTATACAATGTATATCTTTGATTTTTTTCAGCATTAAATTCAATTACGAACGAAGTACTGTTTTTATCTTTAGCCGGATTTATCTTAAATCTACCGGCATTAGGGCTTAAGCTAAAAGCAGCGGCTTCGGCAACATATGTTTTTCTACCGACGGCTTTTGAAACCAGCAGCAGAGTAGTATCTTTGCCGGTTATTGCTTTAGCATTTTCAATTTCCATGAAACCCGGGTACCAAAAAGGCGGCCATTTACCTTCGGGTACGGATGCAACCTTTTTTAATTTTGCAAGCGGCTGCCTTTTGGGTGCACTCCACCCGGAAAGTGAAACGCGCAGTTTTATTTTACCTGTGAATTGAGGTGTAAAAGTAAACTTAACTGCTGCGGCATTCGGATTATTTCTTGAAATGAATGATTGGACTTTTATATTGGTCGATTTACTGCCGTCTTTCCATTTATAAGAAGTTTCAATCACGCCTTCATACATATTTATTTTTTGATCAAAAGACATTAAATGATTATCGTCAGCGGAAGTTTTATTCAACCAGTTAGTTCCGTCGAAAAAATCTATTGCATTCCAGGCAGGAAGTCTTGCGATTCGGGGAATATCATTTTTACCGTGGTCATAAACCCATGCCATATATGATGCCGAAGGATTTGTTGCCAGCTTTGTAGTTGAAAGACTAAAATTACCGTTTCCGATATAGCCTGGGAAGTAATTACTTAACGAATGGGTCTCTAGTATAAATGATGAATCCTGTGCATTAACTGCCGGCTTTGGCAAGATTAAAAACAATAGGAAAATTATAGATACTTTCATTTCCATTTTTTAATCCCTTTCCGGTAACGTTAAAAATTTTTTATTTAAATAGGGTTAAGAAATATTTTTTTATTTGTTCTGCATTATAACCTTACCCCTGAACACTCCCCCTCTCCTTACCAAGGAGAGGGGCCGGGGGTGAGGTTAAAATCCTTAATCCAAATTTATTCCGCCACATTGTCGGATCTCTTTTGGAAATCGATTACTTTTAGAAAGTATATCTTACCGCAAGTGTCAGTCTTCTCGGCAGGATCGGCCGTGCGAGGAAGTAACTTCCGACTGCGCTTGCTCTCGGATTCCCTTCTTCGAGTCCCTGATCTTGGTACAAGTTTGTTACGCCAAGAACCAGGGTTATCGCCTGGGAAGGTACGTAGTAGGACAAGCTCATATTCATATAATTATAAGCCGGCAGCGCTGTACCGGCAATGAAGGTCGGCACACCGCTTGTAGAATATCCTGTGAAGCTTTTGCCGCCGACACGGTTACCAACATAATGCCAGTCTGCTTCGAGTGTCCAGTTGTCAATGGTATAAGTAGCTAAGAGGTCGCCGATGGAATTCGGAATACCGTTTATCAGCGAGCCTATGTCGGGTCCTGCACCGCTTGAGTATTCCGATCTCAGCAGGGTCCAGTTTCCTCGAAGGAAAAGTCCTGGTACAGGTGTATATGTAACATCGGCTTCAATACCATAAGCCTTTTGTTCGGGTGAATAATTGGTTACCCAAACAACGCCTCCACTCGGTGTGTTGATAGCGCCCTGACTGTTGATATTTTTCAGGTCAGCCCAAAAGACGTCTGCATTGAAAGAAACCAGATCACTGAAGTACTTGAAACCGCCTGCATATTGAAGTGTTGTTTCATCCTGAAACAAAGCAACTTGTGCAGGCTGGTCTTGCAAAAGGTTATCTAGTGAAGGCATTTCATAAGCCCGGCTCATGTTGGCATAAAAAGCCCATATATTCGGGATGATGTCGTAGTTAAGTCCGGCAGAAAATGCCCAATCATGAAGTGTTGTGCTCATGTGCCGGTAACTTCCGTTGCCCCACGTTTCCTTGGCATATGGTGGGGTTGTCGAGTCTACAGGTGTACCATTGGGTTGAACCGTTGAATTGTTCTCCGTAGTCTGAACAAATCCGTCGCTCTCCCAGCGTCCGGCAATGTTTAGACGCAGCCTCTTTGTAACCATCATTTGGTCGCTCAGCACTCCGTCTAAAATGTTAGCTTGTCCGGTTCCATTTACAAAGTATGACATATAGTTTGTGAATCCGTTCTTCGTGACACTGAGAGTCTTTTTCGTTCCCGTAGCAGGATCGGTATAAGAGACAGCAGCATCAACGAAGTGAGTGATGTCCTGAACGTCCGTTAGAACTGTGGGGAAATACCAGTGGTTGCCCATCGAATAGTTTGAGAAATAAAGTATCAAGCTGAGGTCATGATGATACAGTATGTCTCCGCCAAAGTCGAGTGACTTGTTTATCTGAAGCTGTTCCTGGAAGGCAGACATCGGTTTGGCAACGTGCCATTCGTTCCCCGGAGCTATTAGATTGTTGGCCGGGGTGTAGGCAGAGTTAGGGAATGCCACGTGATTCCCAAGTGCATCAAGGATATTTGTGTAGGAAAGGTTCCATACTATGTTTGAAGCATTCTCAGGAATGTATCCCTGTTTCTGCAGATTGGATAGCTGAGAACTTTCAAAAGCGCTGATCGGTTCCGCATTGCCGGGGATTATAGCGTTCCATTGCTGCTTATTGCTCATTACCTGCAACTGGTTTTTAACGCTCCAACTGTCCGGGAACTCTAGGTACAGTTCACCGGTTAACCAGCTTGCATCGGTTGAAAGCCCGTTCCCAAGGGGAAGAGTTAGTGAACCATTTGGCGTCGGCACCGAAATGCCGAGTCCCTCCGGGGAATTGAAGGAACCATACGTCCCGAAGCCTTTTACAAATACCGTAGGGTTGGCCGGATCATTATGCGGCAGGTCTAGAATGAATTGACTTTGAGAGTTTATGTACTTTCCATATACCCTAATGTAGCCGTTGCTAAGAAGCCTGGTGACGTTAGCCTGGAGTTCTCCGCCGTGATTGCCGGGAAATCCCGGGTTTCTGATACCATGATCGTACAAGTAGAATCCGCTGAAATTGAACAACCACTTAGGCCCTAATGGTCCATTGATATCAAAATCAACTTTTGCAAGGCCTTGAGTTCCGGTTTGAACCTGCGCCTCACCCCCTATCGTGGGCCCGCCGGTCTTCGAGATTAAGTTTATGACGGCAGCGGGAGTATTTGAACCGAAAAGGCCTGCACTTCCGCCGCGTACCACTTCAACACGCTGCACGTTTTCGTCTATCCTGAAAAGATTGTCGGTATTCATGAAGAAAATGTTCTGCGTCGGGAAAGTAGGGAGTCCGTTTTCCATGAAGTTTATGTAGATTGTTGAGTATATTCCTCGCATTGTGTAGTTCTCATTTACGTAACCTCCAGAGCTTTCTACTCTTGTGAAACCAGGTACGTACTTAAGAAACCCGGTTGTACTTTGCGGCATTGCCAAACCAAGTGCCTTGGGGTCTAGGGTACTAATTGAACTTGTGGAATTCAGCTTTTTAACAGGGAGCGCAGTTCCGGTAACGACCACTTCATGCATTCCGAGTACGTCTTGTGTGAGAGTGAAATCCTGTGTGACTGTTTCTCCCTCAGTCACGGTGATGTTCACGGTAATTGTGCTATAACCAACCGCACTGGCTCTTAACTGGTGAGTTCCCGCGGGAACATCTTTGATCTCATAGTTTCCCATTGCATCGGATGCAGCACCGATGTTTGTACCTACAATTAAGACATTTGTGAACGGGACAGGTGTTTTGTTTTGGTCGACTGTTTTACCCTTAATCGTTCCTGTGTTTTGAGGGTAAGCAGAAATAAATGAAAAAATAATAAGGATGATAGTTAACTCGGTAAATCGTAGAGCATTCATACTAGCCTCCGATTTTGTTATTAATTAAGTTACTTTTGAGATTGAAGAAAGAGGATTTAGAGAGGAAATATTTTTAAAATAATTAATTATATTCTTAACATATTTGTTCATTAATTTCCTGTGGTAAAATACTAAAATAAAAAGAATATATAGACAAGTTGATAGAAGTATAAGAAAATATAATGACTTAAGCAATATATCCGGGTAAGTATGTATGCTGTTGTATACTGTGTCAAGAGGTATAAATTATTTGAGGTTGAATAATTTTGCAATTTAGGAAAGAAAGTTTAACACTTATTAATTGAAGTTACAAATTCAATAAAAATGACAGAAAATTTAACAAGTATTTATAATTAAAAAAACTAATTAACTGAAGTTATGCAAAGTTTCAGTTGACAAGCCTCTTTATGGCGGGGAAAAAATTGGCCCAAAACTTTAGGTCTCTATCCAAAATAAGGCTCTTAATTGTGGCTAAAGCCAATGTTTTTTTCTCCATTTGACCCCGTCATAAATGATGGGGCAATTAAAAGTTAAATTTTACGTAACCTCATTTATTAATAAAAAATTA
>JBJKRP010000227.1:0-15837 GCA_046704565.1 Ignavibacteriaceae bacterium
CCGATCTTTAGTGAATTGGATTTATTTATCTGATCGGAAAAAGCAGCACTTATGTTAAGGTTGTCATTCTCAAATTTATTGAAATGAGCTACACCGTTCGGTACCTCTACCAGAGGTTGATTAGGCGCTGCAAAATTAAAGGACGTAAATAACTGATATGGAAGCGGCAACTGAGTAGGTCCAAAGGAGGTCTCAGTCGGTCTGCGGTACCAGGGAACACCTGCCCGTGTATTAAGCGAACTGTCGGCATAACTTAAGAAATTATCACCGAGCTGCGGATCGTAAGTTTTTCCTTTATTGAATACATAGTTTGCATTTGCTTCTATATAGGAATTGGAATTTAATATATGCGTAATCTTTATTCCAAAATCTCCGTTCGTATTATCTCTAATAGGTAAGCGGTTATTATCAAACATTGTATAAGTAGAACCGCCTATTCTTTCTCTATTAAAAGTATAAGTTCCAATCAATCTGATAATTGTCGGGTTAAAGTCCAAAGTTATAGTTCCAACTCCGGTATATTGATTAGAGCCGTTTCCCGGTACAGGTCCACCCGGAAAATTTAACATAAGTCCCGTGTCGGCAGGTGTTATTGTATCCGATACCTTTCCGAAATTAAATCCATCAAAGCCGTAGGTAGGGTTGGCATCAGATTGGGATAAATTTTCAAACATTCCATATAGTTTTATATGGTTGTCGGCCAAAGGACCGCTTATTGAAAAGTTGAAATCATTGTAGCCGTAGGAATATGTTCCTAAATTCTTAGCTCCGTTGTATCTATTTTTTCTATTCTTAAATGTCCAGTTATCAGTAATATATTGGACACTTGCTTTAAGCTGCGATGTACCGCTTTTTAATTCTGACTTGACAATACCCGCATTAGCTCCGCCGAATTCAGCGGTATAGCCGCCAGCCTGCACCTGGATTTCTTCGAGCGCATCCTGCGGAATATAAATCTGGTTGGCACTATGATGAGGTCCATTTGCAAGACTCGCCATCGGGTTTGTAACATTGGCGCCTTCCAGGTAGTAACCCACTTCGTCCTGTCGTCCGCCTCTAATATAAAGTACATTATTCTGTTGAACCACACCGGGTGTCAAAGCGATAATATTATCAAGACCTCTTATAGGCAATGATTGAATTTCCTCATTAGTAGTAGTCCTTATTGCATTAGTATTGCTTGCATTAACAAGCGGTCTTTGTGCAACAATCTGAACTTCGCCTATCGAAACACCTTCGGCAGGCAGCCTGAAATTAGCCGTAGAAGCTAAAGCAGCGTTTACACGTAAATTGGATATTGTAACCGATTTATAGCCCACATACGAAGCCCTGACAGAATATACTCCAGGGTCAAGGTGTTCTATTGCAAAGTCGCCGTTTACATCCGTAGCGGCGCCGAATGAAGTACCAACTACAAGAACGTTAGCTCCAATCAGCGGTTCGTTCGTTTGAATGTCCACAACTTTACCGGTTAATCTGCCGGTAGTTTGTGCTACTGTAAAGGGTACCACCAGCAAAGCACATATAATTACAGTAAAAAATTTTCGGAACATGATTTTTTCCTCCGTTAATTATTAAACTTAAAAAAAGCTGAAAGTGTTTTAAGCAGATGAATACCGGATAACCAATGCACAACTCCGGCATATCTAAAAGAGTTCATATAACCTCCTTAAATGATTAATTATTTTAAATAGATAGGAAACCAATGATGCATAATAAAACATTACAGGTTTCGTTTAGTTTTATTATTCAACTTTGTACAAACGAAAGAGGAAATTTTAAGATTTGTAAGAATGTAAAAATTCGCTTCATACTCTCTCTCTCCAAGATTATTATTTTATTTTGTTAATAGTTTAAACGTGATTAGTCTCTAATACCGGAAGGTAAAAATCAGAGGTATCTATAAAGATAAAATCGATCCCGGGGAAATAATGATTTTAGTTTTGGTTCGTCAGCCCTTTCCCTTTCCTAATTTTTTTATGGACCTCCCTAACAGTCAGCCCGTAAGTGCGCTATTGTGCATAACTTGCCCTTACGGAAACTATACTAATATTGAATTAGGGATTAAAAATAGTTCCGTTAAAAAAATTGCCCTTTGTTTTTTCAAATAACAATTACTTGTTAAAAGAGTGTAATTTCTATAAAACCCATTTCTATAAAATTACATCGGTAACGTGCTAAAAAACTTGTTTAAAGTCAATAACTTTTCACAATTTTTTTTATTTTTTTTAATATTTGAACACCTAAGACCCTTGCAGATGACTTTAAAATAACAATTCCGGGAACTTTTGATATTTCATTATTAATTATTCGCCGGAATTATTATTCTATAATTTTTTCATATATAGCTTGTTTATTTGTTTTTGATGCTAGCATCCTCCAACATCACCGAATAGGTATAGCCTGCACCGAAATCTTTATTCACGGCGACTTTTCCCTCAGCCGTAATAATCTTTCCTAATGCTGTTACATCCTTACTGGTTACTAAAAGATCATAATTGCTGCCGGACTCGGTTCCGTCCTGGATATGTACCCAGTTCCGTCCCATAATATCGGCGTTGTATTTTACAACTTTGCCTCTTACGCGCACAAGCTTTCCTGCCAGCTTTGCTTTTTGAGAATAAATCTCGGCAATGGTCTTCCCGTCTTTCAACGGACCAATAGTTATATCTTCTTTCGGCGATAATGTTACCTGCTGATGAGCATCCGAAATGGACGGCGATTGAGGGCTCGTAGTTACGCTCTGGACAAAGTAAATCGTGGGAAAAGTCTTGTTCAGCGTTTCGCTATGGAAGTTCTTCATTTCCATTCCCTGCGAATAAAAGACCACTTCGCCGTCTTCAACTTTTATCTGGGGAGCTGCTATCCAGTATTCGTTCCCGTTTTCGCTTACCTTTAAATATGTATAATTTGCTACATCCTTATGTTCTTCAACTTTTACTGCGTGAGTTCCTGAAGGAAGATTTGCAGGTATTTTAACTTCTTCCTTCTTTTTGCACGCTGCAAGCGTAAATATTACTAATAAGATAAGAATTGATAATCTTTTCATTTACGTACCTAATTTTTTTTTGAATTAAAACATTTTGCCAAATATATAAATGAACAGGTTAATCTCCGAACCGAAAGTAACAGCCCGGCTTTTTTGTCCGCCGCTGCTGTCCTAATTCTAAACATTTCTTAAAATTTCTCGATTCTATACTTAGATAAGCATGCGCAGTTGTTATTTTAGGAATGAATATAGCGCGAGTGTTGTTATGAAGATTTGAGCGCTCTCTTGAATATCTTAGCTATTATTACGAAATTATCAATACGCGAAATATTCAGTCTCATAGAAGCCGGATAAATTGAAAAAGATTATTCTGTTTATAAAAGCTTTCAAAACAGACAGGATGTTTATTTGCCTGTTTTGTGTGTTCGCTTATGTCCTCATTGTAAGCCCGCGCCTTAATGCACAGGAAGCACCATCTAAAATTATTCCCATCATTCAGGCAAGAACATTACTGGCAAATGTTGAAGGCTCCGATACGGTCAAAAATAAAGTTACCTTTGCAGGAAGAGTCATTACACCGAACGGACTACTGCATAATAACGGGCTTGCAGCATTTATTCAGGACAAAACAGGCGGAATTTTTATAACCTCTAACAAGCATAATTACAAATTAAACGTCGGCGATAGCATTATAGTCTCAGGTATTGTTTCAAGTTATCTGGATCAGATAGAATTGAATAACCCCGATATTAAGATTATTAATTGTCCAAAAAGAATTTTGCAGCCTGTAACGGTAGAACTAAAGAAATCTAACGTTAAGAATTATGAAGGGATGCTAATACACACCACAGCCAGGGTTATAGATATTCAATATACCCCAGGCGGTGAAGTTGCGCGGGTTACCGACAGTAAAGGAAGCGATTTTATTTTTTCGATATATAATTTCAAATCCTCACCTGCCTGGAATATTCTTGCAAAAGTAAAAATCGGAGATATAATTGGTGTAACCGGAGTGCTGGGAAGATATAATTATAAGACTGCAGTAGACGGCGGATATGAAGTATATCCCCGCTATAAATCGGAAGTCTATATTATTTCGGAGAGCTCAATCTTTACTACAAGAAATATCTTAATCGCAGCAGCCTTTATAGCAATATTTTTATTATGGATTATTGCATTACGGATCCAGGTAAAAAGAAAAACAAATTCCCTAAACGAGTCTGAAGAGAAATTCAGAATGCTGGCAGAAACTACATCCTCTGCAATTATGATATACAATGAAACCGGGCTGCTCTATGCCAACCCGGTTACGGCTGCAATAACAGGTTATTCCATTGAAGAGTTGAAGAAGACAGGGCTTCCGGGGTTCATGCTTACCTTCAATTCCACAAATGTAATTAACAATGAAGCACAAAAGCAGAGTGAAAAAAAACAGACGGCAATGCATGAGATAAAAATTCAGACCAAAGACAAAAAAGAAAAATGGATATATTATTCCGCGGTGCCGATTCGGTTTGAAGGAAAGAATGCCTTTTTAGGAACCGCAGTAGATATAACCAGGATAAAGGAAATAGAGGACGAACTAATCCAGGCAAAGGAAAAAGCCGATGAAATGAGCCGCATTAAATCAAGCTTTCTTGCAAGCATGAGTCATGAGTTAAGAACACCTATGAACGGTATAATGGGTTTCGCAAACATCCTTACCTGTGAATTGAAGGACAACGAGCATCGGAGTATGGCTCAGTCGATTATGAGAAGCAGCCGCAGGCTGATGCTTACGCTAAACCAGATATTAGACCTTGCCAGAGTTGAGGCAAACAAGAAGGAGATAAATCTGATCTCCATAAACGTTGCTGAAAAGATTTTGGAGGCAGTCGAGCTTTTTAAACCGGAGGCATCAAATAAAAATTTATTATTGGAAGCGGACATTGAAAGAGATAATCTTTTTGCCCTACTGGACGAGAGCTTAATAACTCAAATATTGGATAACCTGATTCATAACGCAGTCAAGTATACCGAAAAGGGAAAGGTTGTTGTTCAGGTAAAACAAATAGACAGGCAGATAACTATCAGCATAATTGATACAGGCATCGGTATACCGGATGAGCTTTCCTCAACTATCTTCGAAGAATTCAGGCAGGCGAGCGAAGGCTGGGGCAGAAAGTTTGAGGGAATAGGGCTGGGATTAACCTTAACCAAAAAGTTTGTCGAGCTTATGAACGGCAGGATATGTGTTAAAAGCAAAGTTGGTGAGGGATCGGTCTTCACAATATCGTTTCCTGCCCCCGACATTTTGCAAGAAAAAATCTAAAGTAACTTTTAAAACTTCAAATTGTCCGTGATGAGCAATGCCGGAGTTCACGAAGAAGACAAAAGAGATTGATAATTATAAAGAGGCTCCGGCAGCCACTATTAACGCTGTGCAATAACCGGCGGTTATAAGAAATTTCTTTCCGATGGTTTTGATTATTATCTTTCTCCATCATTTTCAAAAAAAGAATTACTTAGCTTATTCATTTCCGTTTTTAAGTCTTGATGGAAACTCTTCATCATTTGATAGCCCATTACGGCTACTTTGGAATTTTTACGTTACTGATGTTCGGTATAGTAGGGCTGCCGGTTCCCGACGAGACCCTGCTGGCGTTATCAGGCTTTTTGGTTTACAGCGGAGAGCTGCATCTGATCCCGACCTTCATTGCTGCATACCTGGGAAGCATAACCGGCATTTCTATAAGCTATGCTATCGGCAGTACATTCGGTCATCACGTTCTTATTAAATATGGTCATTATATTCATATAACCGCAGAACGGCTAAGTATGGCACATAACTGGTTCGAGAAGGTAGGAAGGTGGGCTTTATTTATCGGGTATTTTATTCCAGGCGTAAGGCACATGGTTGCAATATTTGCCGGCGCTTCCGAACTGCAGATGTGGGAGTTCGCGGTCTTCGCTTATTCGGGCGGACTTATCTGGACCGCGGTGTTTATCTCGACCGGTTATTTCTTCGGCAGACGATGGCAGTATGTTTTTAACTTAGTCGACCATAACATAATTGTAGTTTCTGTTGCGGCATTATTAATTCTTATATTATTCTATTTTATAAAGAAGAGAATAAACGCATCAAAAGAGAAATAGCAGGAAACGGCTGCTATCTCAAATCAACAAAAGGTGTACAGGCATAATACTTTTGATATTAAAGTTACGGAATGGTAACCCGGAGGTTTTTAGTTTCCCGATTACAGAAAAACAAAATTTGTCCGGAAGAGATTTTTGAAAAGTTACGCCTCGATTCCAGAATTATTAACGGGAGAAGCTATCAGGTAACGCTTAATTTTCTGGGTCGTAGTTTTTTCAAACTCTTTATCTCTTACATAAAATTTCTTTATCTGCTTGTAAAGAGGCAGCTCTTTATTGACCTCCATAATAACATCTCCGATAATCTTTTCGATCAGCTCACCGGTTATCTTAACATTGTTGACCTCGGAATATTCAATTAAAGATTCGGCATCAACTACAATCTGTGCCGCTATTATTTCGTCATGCTTCTCGTTCTTTTCGCCGAAGACTAATGACTCGAGCACGTAGGCACTTCGGTTAAGCAAATCTTCTATCTCTTCAGGGAAGACGTTCTCGCCATTCTTCGAAAGGATCATATTCTTTTTTCTGCCGCTTATATGGAGGAAGCCTTCTTTATCAAAGAATCCAAGATCGCCGGTCTTAAACCAGCCGTCTTTGAATGATTCTTCGGTAAGACTGTTATTGTTGTAATAGCCAAGCATAATATTGGGACCTCTGGCGTAAATTTCTCCAACTCCGTCGGATGAAGGATTATTTATTTTAATTTCCACACCCGGCAGAGGAATTCCGGCGGCGTTATCCTTAAAATTATCAAGTTGATTTAACGTCAGTATCGGCGATGTTTCGGTTAATCCGTAACCCTGGACAAAATTGAATCCGAACTCCCGCAGCCCTTTAGCAACTTTCGGGTCCGGCGCTGCGCCGCCTGCAATAAAAATTCTAATTGATCCGCCGAACTTTTCGTGAAGCTCTCCGAAGACTTTTCTTTTAAAGCTCTTCCAACCGACTACCGACGTGAAGTTTGTAATTTTAATTAATGACGGCACCACCTTAGATTTTACCCTGTCTTCCCGTATGGTCTTATAAATTCTCTTAAACATTTTATCGAACATAAGAGGCACTCCGAGAAGAATTGTAGCCTTTACCTGCTGCAGGTCATCAACAATTGTTTTCAATGAACGCGCGTAGTGGACAGACCCGCCCGAATACAGCGGGCACAGCAATCCGCATGTACATTCATATTTATGATGGATAGGCAGCACCGAAAGAAATTTATCCGAAGATACTATTTCAATCAGGCTTGTCATTGCCATTAAGTTCGACGCCAGGTTTTTCTGACTGAGCATAACGCCTTTTGCCCTGCCGAGTGAGCCTGAAGTAAAAATAACTTCCGCCATCTCATCCGGGTTTATTTCCGGCATCTCTTTAATGTTAGCAGGGTCGGAAGAGTTAATCAACTCCACCATTGACAATATACCGTCCTTTTCTGCCGGCTGGTCCATATTGATATAATTCTTCAGCCTCTTAAGCGAGCTCATCCTTTCTTTAAATATTGTCTCGAATGATTCCGAAAAGACAATAACTTCCGAATCAGATTCATGGATGATGTTAAGTACTTCGTTTATGTTTAGGTTTTTGTCTACGGGAACTATCACATAATTAAACGTCATCGAGGTAAGATAGGTAACAGCCCACTGCACTCTGTTCTCCCCGATTACGGCAATGTGAGTTCTTTCCTTTATTCCAAGCTTGATTAAAGCATTGCCGAATTTTAAAACGGTATCGAGCAGCCCGCTGTATGTAAGTTTTTTGATAGGTGTATCTGCCAGGTCCTCAAGCGCAATCTTGCTTTTATATTTTGATGCCGACTGAATCAGCATATCCCGGATTGAAGAGACCTTGTGTGTTTCGTAAAGTGTAAATTTCTTTTTCATAAAAGCCCCGGTTAATTATTTCGGTCAAAGTTAATTATACTTTTGGAAAAAACAAACTTGAAGAAAAAGATAGGAGGGAATAGGTTAAACTCCGTTTAGATTTTCAAAAACCACAGCACTTCTTTAAGCCTTTACATCTGCACTGCGGATAAGTATAAGTGAGACAATAAATGCTACTAAGTATCCAAGATGACTCTGCTCTATTGCGCCGAGCCTGTCGTAGGTAATCAATAATTCATCCATAACTAAGAAGCCGCCGAATAAAATTATTCCGGCTAAAAAAGGAAGCAGCACTAACCGGCTGTCGCCTTCATTAAACTTTAAAAAAGCTTTGAAGAAAAGAAAGCACGTCAGTCCTTCCCAAAGAATTACTCCGATAAATAAAATAGCATTCAGCCAAACAGGGAATGAATATATCTGCGTAGCTGCCTGTATATAACCGAAATTTCCGGAGACGAATCTGGAATGGTCCCCTAATAAGCCTATTGTCTTTAAGCCGTCGCAGATATTGCTTAGTGTAACAAGCATTGCCCACAAAGCCCAGATTAAGAGAACAACACGCTTAATGAAATTGAAATTTGCCTTCATCTTAATTGTTCCCATTCATCGGTTGATATTGAACGACCGATTATATTCTTAACCTCATTTATCATCATTTTTAATTGAGGTACGGAAAATTCTTTGTTAGAGGGTATTGCTAACCTGTGGTTTTTGTAAACTAAGAATTGATGGCGGGTACCTTTATACGGACCTTCAAATCCGAGGCTGCGAAGACGACGTATAAAGTCTTTTCTTTTACACGGTACCCAAAGCTTCATGAGCAGGCTTTTTATTAAGATTTATTTTCCCTATCACCGGCAAAGGATGTCCCAGTTTTATTCCAACAAGAATCCAATCTTCAAGAGTAGAACGTAATTCGTCCTGACATTCTTTTAGTGAATCTCCAAAAGCTATTACTCCTTTACATTTGGGGATTGTTCCTGAATAGCTTCCATCTTCAAGCTTATCATACTCTGCAAAAGACAAAAGCGTTTCTATGTAATCGGTTATAACAAATTTTCCTTTCATCCTACTAACCTTCCTCTTCACTAAATAAAATATAAATAAATTGTTCCACAGTCTCAAATACTCTTAAAATTTCCTTTAACAAATTTATTCTCTCGGCTGAATAAGCTTTGCGATCAATCCGGTCCATCCGGTTTGATGCGAAGCGCCGAGCCCCTTACCGGTGTCGCCGTGGAAGTATTCATGGAAAGGTATATAGTCTTTGAAATGCGGATCTGTCTGAAACTTTTTATTTTCGCCAAAAACCGGTCTGTTTCCTTTCCCGTCAAGTGCAAATATTCGAATTAATCTTTCTGCCAGTTTCTCGGAGATTTCTTTGATGGTAATAAACTTCGTTGAGCCGGTCGGATATTCTATCTTAAAATCATCACCGTAGTAATGATGAAATTTCTGAAGCGATTCGATGATGAGATAATTGAGCGGGAACCAAACCGGACCGCGCCAATTCGAGTTTCCGCCGAACATACCCGATTCGGATTCGGCGGGCTCATAATTAACCATTGAACTAATCCCATCCGAGTTAAACTTATAAGGATTTTCCTTATGATATTTCGACAGCGACCTGATGCCGTAACCGGAAAGGAATTCGCTTTCATCCAGCATTCTTTTTAAAAGCATTTTCATTCGATGCCCGCGCAGCAGCGACAGCAGCCTGCGCTCGCCGTAGCCGCGCTCATACCACCTGGAGACCAGCCCGGCAAGGTCTTCACGGTAATTAAGAAACCACTCAAGCCGCTTCCAGAATTTAGGAGCGGCTTCCATTAAGTCCGGCTCAAGCACTTCAACTGCAAACAGCGGGATAAGCCCGACTATAGAACGGACTTTTATTCTCTCTAACTCCTTCCCGGGAAAGTTCAGCACATCATAGTAGAACTGATCGCTTTCATCCCAGAGCTCAACATCCTGGCTGCCGGCGTTCTGCATCGCTCCTGCAATGTAAAGGAAATGCTCGAAGAATTTTGTAGCGGTATCCTGGTAAACCGGGTTATGTATTGTAAGCTCAAGCGAGATTCGCATCATGTTTAAGCAATACATCGCCATCCAGCTTGTAGCGTCGGACTGTTCAATAATACCGCCTGAAGGAAGCTTCGCACTCCTGTCGAAGACACCGATATTATCCAGCCCGAGAAATCCGCCCTGGAATATATTCCTGTTGTCTTTATCTTTTCTGTTTACCCACCATGTAAAATTTAAAAGCAGTTTATGGAAGATGGATTCCAGAAATTCAACGTCGCCTTTGCCGCCGTTATTTTTCTTATCAATCTTATAGATGCGCCAGGCAGCCCATGCGTGCACGGGCGGGTTTACATCGCTGAAATTCCATTCATACGCCGGGAACTGACCGTTGGGATGCATGTACCATTCTTTGGTAAGAAGCTTCAATTGCCTTTTAGCAAATTCAGGATCAATAAGGACAAAAGCTATGCAATGGAACGCAAGGTCCCACGAAGCATACCAGGGATATTCCCATTTATCCGGCATTGAAATAATATCGGCATTATTCAGATGTATCCAATCGCAGTTCCTTCCGCCTTTTCTATTTTCGGGCGGCGGGGGCTGTGCGGGATCGCCGCTAAGCCACTGACGGATATCGTAGTAATAGAACTGCTTCCCCCAAAGCATCCCGGCAAACGCCTGCCGCTGGATGTTTTTTTCATCTCCGGTTTTTATTTTACTCTGATAATCCGAATAGAACTCATCTGCTTCATTCTTCCGCTTTTCAAAAATCCGATCAAACTCATCAAAGGCTCCGGCTAAAACTGTATTGCTCAATCGCAGCCTTATCGTTGAAGACTTGGCAAAGTCGACTACGAGTTTATAATTTGCGGCAACTTTTGTCCCGGTGTTTGAGGAATTTACAGCTTTATTATTTCCATTAACTATAAAATCGTTAATGCCGTCTTTAAAAAATCCTTCGGCGCCTTCAATGCCGTATAGCCTTTTTAGGTTAGTTTCATTATCACAAAACAAAATTTCAGGCTCACCTTCGAAGTGTAAGAAATATTTTCCGAGGCTCCGGTGGTTAATCTCAATTTTATTTTTTGATGAAATGCTTAACGAAGGTTTGAAAGAGTCATATCCCCAGCTCCACGTATTTCTAAACCAAAGCTGAGGGACAACATTTATTAAGGCTGTTTCTTTCCCCCGGTTGAAGACTGTAATCTTAATAAGAATATCTTCAGCGCCGGCTTTTGCATATTCTATAAAGACATCAAAATATTTGTTCTTATCAAAGATCCCGGTATCAATCAATTCAAATTCGGGATCAAGCTTTCCTCTTTTTTGATTTTCTTCAACAAGACGGCTGTAAGGAAATTCTTCCTGCGGATATTTATAAAGCATCTTCATGTAAGAATGCGTAGGCGTGTTGTCAAGGTAATAAAAATATTCTTTCACATCCTCGCCATGGTTTCCCTGCTGGTTCGACAAACCGAAGAAAGTTTCTTTTAAGATCGGATCTTTGCCGTTCCAGAAAGCAACTGCAAAGCAAAGCCGCTGCTTTGTATCGCAGATCCCTCCGATGCCTTCTTCGCCCCATCTGTAAGTCTTGCTTCGTGACTGGTCGTGGGTTACGTAATTCCATGCGTCGCCGTTTGAGCTGTAGTCTTCGCGGACTGTTCCCCACTGCCGCTCCGAGACGTACGGTCCCCACATTTTCCATTTTACCTTCCTGCCGTTCGATTCTTCGAGCCGTCTTTTCTCTTCCATAAATAGCTATGATAAATTAAATTTTAAATGTGAAAATAACAGCTTTAATATAATTGATATGTCGACATGGTAACAACCATAAATTTGTTAAGTTTTTTAAGCCTCTTCCGGTGTTAAAAATGGAAAGCCGGCGGGAGGGATAATTGATCTACAGCAAGTCTGTTAAGTTAAATCTTGAAAATCTTAATATGATCAAATATCTTTACGGAAATTTTTTAAAGAAGTATGAATTTCAGCCCGGTAAATTTGAATATGTGGAAAGCAAATACTAAATGCTGCTGTGTGTGCGCTTGTTGTTGCAAAGCTTCATGGCAGCGGAATATAAACCCGGAGTTAAGCTCTTAAATCTTAAAAATAAATGATTGATGTTGTAACCCGCTGCCGGCAAAAGTTGACAGCGGGTTTTTAATTTTAAAGATTCTTATTTAAGGAAAAGCGAGAAAGCAATGAATGCTTCAATAAATAAACTGGACCGGAGCGCAATTAAATTTAACCAGGGATCGATTGTATTACTGACGGCAGCGGCGTTCATATTTGATGTGCCTTTGCTTGTTGCATTTACAGCAGCAGTGATGCTTATAGGAACAATCTTTCCTGAAGCAGGATTATTCAAGTTGGTATATAAATTTGCTGCCAAGCCATTGGGATTGGTAAAACCCAATGTAATAGAGGAAGATAACTCACCTCACCAATTTGCTCAGGGTTTGGGCGGAGTATTTCTTGCCGTTTCGTTTATCGCGCTTGTGGCTGGTCTGTCTGTGGCGGGATGGGTACTTGCCCTAATAGTATTGGTCCTGGCTTTAATAAATCTCACTGTCAACTTTTGTCTCGGCTGCTATATTTATTTCCGTTTGAACAAGATGGGGTTATTTCAATCTAAAGCCGAATCGGGGAGAGGAAATGCTTGAAAGAATTTTTGCCCTGGCAGTCCTGGTAACACTTACTTTAATCTTTAGAAAAAGATTTATGACAGGAAAGAAGAATAACTCGCTAACGCTTCCTGAAAATATTTTTGTCGGCGATGCTTCGCTACCGACTGTTTTATATTTTTGGACGCACAGTTGCGTGCAGTGCAAAACACTGCAGCAGCCTGTGCTTCAAAAACTGAAGGAGGAAAACGGCAGATTCAATCTTATTGAATTAAATGCAATTGAAGCAAAGGAGCTAACATCGAGTTTCAATATAAGGACTGTTCCAAGTACTGTAATTTTTTCCGATGACAGGAGAAGTAAATATATCAATAACGGATTTGCAGGCAGCCGGGAACTGCTTGAACAACTTGAGCAAACAAAGAATTAACCGGGTTAAATTGTTCAGCCTTGGAATTTACTGCAATTAATTATTTCGCCGGCATCATCTTCTAACGAGTTTAACGTACTTTGATGAGAACCGCATTTAGGAAATGCCCGGCGTTTATAAAGGATCTATTTCATGAGTAGATGTCTTCGCTATCCACACTTGAAGACTTCGGTTCCCAGTCAAGACCTTCGCATGGAAGGTAGACCTTTGTCGGATGCTTATCATGAAGTATGCATAAAACGGCGGACTGGTCAAAGTTCTTACAAGTTGCACAAAGGGTCGATTCAAGTACTTCCTTATTTTTAGACTTAAACAGCTTGTAGTGAATCGCCGCGGGATGTATAATTATTACATAAATACTTACGGTCCCTATAAGCCACCACAACTGCTGCGAGATATATCCTTCAAGAATCCATAATGCCGGAATAACTACGGCAACTCTAATAATTGTCCAGAATACTATTTCACCCATATATCAACCGGCTGCAAATTACAACTCTAATTTAGTTCAAATACGAAGGTAAGATAAGCATGCCGGCTCTAAGATGAAAGATATTTCCGGATGTTCTTTTCGGTTTTGGCATTTAAAATTCAATATCAGGTTTGCTGTTTTCCTATTAAATGTTAAATTTAGTTTGTAAATATTCCGGGATAAATCCAACAATTTTGCGACATAGTTTTACTGTAAAGCATGGAAGATAATTATTTATTATTTTATTAAAATTAAACTATTTTTGCAGATGGCAGCGCAGGACAAAGTGCTTAGATGGAAAAGATAAATCTTGAATAAATACAGATATTGAGGAAATGAAATTCCTGAAAAATGAAATAAAGAATGTTGATCTTAGAATAAACTCCGGTCTGAATTATGCCGATTGATTCTATCTGGAAGGCTGGACGTATGACCGTTATAATGAAGGTCATACCTTGTAGATTTAAGAACATAAACTTGAAATGTTTTCACAGATTTGTGAGCGCAGGTGGGCTCTCCCGAAGGGACTCCTTTGGAGGAATCACCGACTCTCTGCTTAAAACATATTTTCTTGAGAATGTTTTTTTTGATCTGAGGTTTGTGAGCGCGGGTGGGCTCGAACCACCGACCCTCTGCTTAAAAGGCAGATGCTCTACCCCTGAGCTACGCGCCCTTTTTTTAAGGCAACAAATATAAAGATTAGATGCTTCTATTCCAAATAACTTTTATACTTGAAACTATTTAATACTGTTTTGTAATGCTGAAGAATTCTAAAGTTTTAGTCTGCGATGATGATGAAACATTGTGCTATCTTTTAAAAGAACAGTTGCTGGAAGAAGGCTTCTCCGTTGATACGGTTTATGACGGTAAGTATGCTATTGATGCCATTAAAAGAAAAAATTACGACCTGCTTCTCCTCGATCTAAACATGAGAGAAGTGCAGGGAGATGAAGTCTTAAAATTTGTTGTAGATTATAATTCATCCATCCAGGTTGTTGTTCTTACAGCTCAAACAGAAATTAGAAGCGCTATAGACTGTATTAAAATCGGAGCCTACGATTTTATTTCCAAGCCGTACAATTTCGACGAACTCTTACTTACAATCAACCGCGCGCTTGAGCATAAGGAACTTCTTGTTAAGACCGCTTTGCTTTCCGAACAGGTAAACAAGAAGCTCTCCACAAGAATTATCGGCGACAGCAAGGAGCTGCAGCGCGTAATAAATCTTGCTAACAAATCCGCAATGTCTGATTCCAATATCCTGATTGAAGGAGAGACCGGAACCGGTAAAGAACTGCTCGCAGAGTATATACACAAGCATTCCGCAAGAAGCGATATGCCGTTTGTTGTTATCAACTGCGCCTCCCTGCCTGACCAGCTAATAGAAAGCGAGCTATTCGGTCATGAGAAAGGCGCATTTACCGATGCAAAATCGACAAAGCAAGGGCTTGTGGAGATCGCACACGGCGGAACATTGTTCCTTGATGAGATAGGCGAACTAAGCCTTGCCCTGCAGCCGAAGCTGCTCAGGTTTCTTGAGAACGGGGAATACAGAAGAATCGGAGGAGTAACAAATCTTACCTCGAACGTTAGAGTTATCGGCGCAACAAACAGAAATCTTCTTGAAGAGGCAGACAACAAAAATTTTAGGCGCGATCTGCTGTTCCGTTTAAATGTTATTACGCTTACCATTCCGCCTTTAAGAAACAGGAAGGAAGATATACTTCAACTCTCGAATCATTTTCTGGAGACTAAATCCCCGATCCGTTCGCCTAAAAAGCTGTCGCCCGAAGCTGAAAAAATTTTACTGAACTACGATTTTCCCGGCAACATAAGAGAGCTTGAACATATAATTGAACGCGCCATCATTTTCGCGGAAAACGAACTAATCGAGCCGGAAGATTTAAATCTGCCGGCAGACAGCCTGCGCGGCATTCACAGAAAGATACATACACATGATGAATCCGCAGAACCCGTTAGCCTTGAGGAAATTGAAAAGATACATATAGCAAAGCTGCTGAGAGATACTAAATGGGACAGAAGCCAAACGGCTAAGCTGCTCGGCATCAGCGCTAAGACACTCTATTTGAAGATTAAGAAGTACGAAATCAAGCAAGAGTAACGATTGTCAAATGCCTATTCAAATGAATGAAAGATTAATTTCAAAATTTATTTTTTCAGATTTGACTAATTCCGGCATCTGCTCTTATGCCGCAGCAGATTCCGGCATGAAGATAGTCTGGTTCAACAAGAAGTTTAAGAGCGACCTAAAAGGAAAGAGGATCAAAGGT
>JBJKRP010000228.1:0-2592 GCA_046704565.1 Ignavibacteriaceae bacterium
TTATCCAGGATAGATTTATTACAATGGAAAGGAAGAAGGTTAGGCTATTTAAGATAAGGACAATAAAGAATTCCCCTGAATTTGTTAAGCAGGAATCGCGAATAAGGAATATTTTTGTTAATAATAATTTTGCCGATCATGTACCGAGGTTCTGCGGATGGCTGAGGACGACGGGGCTGGATGAAATCCTGCAGCTTCTAAATGTACTAAGGGGTGATATGACGCTTGTCGGTCCCAGACCATTATTGGGAAGAGACCTGGTAATAATACGAAATAATGAACCTGAATTATATGAGAGGCGTAAGAATATAAAATTACTACCGGGGATTACGGGCTACTGGCAAGTGTACGGAGATAGGGCTTTAGGAACAAAGAATTTAGTCGAGCTCGACGAAACGTATGAAAGAATAAATTCATTCATGCTGGATATCAAGATAATCTTCAAATCATTTCTAATTATGGTTAACGCTTCACATTCGGATTCAATAATTGCTCCAAGCGATTCTTCCGAATCAAAAAGCGAAATAAGCATAGCCGGTAATTGATCCCGCCGAAGCTGTCTTTTATTTCTATCATTAAAAGATAAACTCCTGCCGACTGAAATTAAATAATCAACTCAAAAAATATTTTCTAAGTATTTAAATATTTGTAAAAGATTCGATATTTTAAAAGTTAAATTTGTAATTAATAGTTTAACAGAACAGGGTAAAAGAATGAATACCAAAATAATATGGACAAAGATTGACGAAGCGCCGGCTCTTGCATCTTTCTGCTTACTGCCGGTTGTAAAATCTTTTATTAAGGGAACAGGAATTGACGTCGAGACAAAAGACATATCGCTTGCAGGAAGAATAATAGCCAACTTTCCCGACGAGCTTACTGAAGAGCAAAAGATTCCCGACTATCTTTCAGAGCTTGGAGAGCTAACGCAGAATCCCGATGCCAACATAATTAAGCTGCCGAACATCAGCGCTTCTATTCCCCAGCTTCATGCGGCAATTAAAGAGCTGCAGGATAAAGGATATAATGTCCCTGACTATCCCGACGAGCCTAAGAATGATGAGGAAGCGGCAATTAAGGCAAGATATTCCAAGGTGCTTGGCTCGGCGGTTAACCCGGTTTTAAGAGAAGGGAACTCAGACAGGCGTGCTGCTGCATCCGTAAAGATGTTTGCCCAAAAGCATCCGCATAAAATGATGAAGCCCTGGCCCGCTTCGGGGTCGAAAGCTCGCGTTGCGCATATGACTGAAAAAGACTTTTATGGTACGGAAAAATCAATGACGCTGGAAAAACCGGATACAGTCAATATTGAATATGTTGATAAAAAAGGTAATGTAACCATCCTGAAAGAAAAGTTAAAGCTTCTGGAAGGAGAAGTAATTGATGCTTCCGTAATGAACGTTAAAGAGCTCAGGAAATTTTATGCCGGGCAAATCGAAGCCGCAAAGAAAGACGGCGTACTTCTCTCACTTCATTTAAAAGCAACAATGATGAAAATATCCGATCCCATAATGTTTGGTCATGCGGTTTCGGTATATTTTAAAGATGCTTTAGAAAAGCATGCGGATGCTCTAAAAGAAATCGGCGCAAATGTTAATTACGGCTTGATGGATATACTTGAAAAGTTGAACCGTCTACCTGAAGAGAAGCGGAAAGAAATTGAAACAGATATTAATAAAGTTTACGAGCATCAGCCGCAGCTTGCAATGGTTGATACGAGGATAGGGAAGACCAATCTGCACGTTCCAAACGACGTTATAGTCGATGCCTCTATGCCGAATATTGTACGCGACGGCGGTAAGATGTGGAACCGGAAGGATGAGCTTCAAGACTGCATAGCTATGATCCCCGACCGGTGCTATGCTACTATGTACGGTGAAATAATAGAAGATGCAAAGGCTAAAGGTCAATTTAATCCGGCAACGATGGGCGCTGTTTCCAACGTGGGGTTGATGGCACAGAAGGCGGAAGAATACGGCTCGCACGATAAGACTTTTGAGGCTAAAGGCGACGGAGTGATCCGCGTTGTAAATTCAGAGGGAAAAGTTTTACTTGAACAGCAGGTAGAGACCGGAGATATTTTCAGGATGTGTCAGGCTAAAGATGAGCCGGTAAAAGACTGGATTAAGCTTGCCGTAACAAGAGCAAGAGCCTCTTCAACGCCGGCTATATTTTGGCTTGATGAGAATAGAGCTCATGACAGAGAAATTATTTTGAAGGTAAAGAAATACTTACCCGGTTATGATACAACGGGACTTGAAATAAAAATATTAAAGCCCGTCGATGCTATGAAATATACGCTGGAAAGAACCCGGAAGGGATTGGATACAATTTCCGTTACGGGTAATGTACTCCGCGATTATTTAACCGACCTTTTCCCGATACTTGAGCTTGGTACAAGTGCCAGGATGCTTTCGATAGTACCCCTGTTGAAAGGCGGCGGGTTATTTGAAACGGGCGCAGGCGGCTCAGCTCCAAAGCATGTTCAGCAGCTTCTGAAAGAAAATCATTTGAGATGGGATTCTTTGGGAGAATACTGCGCTCTTGTCCCATCGCTGGAAATGATAGCGGAAAAGACAGGCAGTGCTAAAG
>JBJKRP010000229.1:0-2759 GCA_046704565.1 Ignavibacteriaceae bacterium
CTTTACTTCTTCATTTAAAATTGATTGAAGCTCATTGACCAAACTTTTTGAGTCAGCTCCTTTTGGAAAAACTGCAAGCGCGAATCCCATCCCCGACTGAGGTAAATCATCATATTCAAAGCCTGCATAAAGCGCCTTGCCCGTAGGGACTAACTTTGAATAAAGTTCTCCTCTTTGATTGCTTAGTACGTCGGATAAAATTTGTGCAGCAGCATAATCCGGGCTGTTTGAGCCGGGCATGCGAAAGCTAATTATGGCTAACCCGTAAGGTAAATCGGTTTTTAAATTTAAAGTATCAGGGGAAACCGGTTCAAGATTAACTTCCGGTCTGTCAGGTAATTTTATTGACGGGATATCTTCAAATAATTTTTTTACTTCATTAAGCGCCGAGCTTGGCTGAACATCTCCGACAATAACTAAGATAGCATTGTTAGGAGCGTACCAGGTATCATGAAATTTCTTAAGCATGGCACCTGTTGTCTTATTAAATGAGGGACGCGTCCCGAGTGCATCTTGCGCATAGGGAGTACCCTTGAACATAGCCGCTAAAAGCTTTTTAAAGAAAACATATTCGGGATTGGATAAATCCTGTGCAACTTCCTGCTCAATTGCACCGCGCTCGTTTTTCCATAATGAATCGGTACAAAGCAGGCTTCTCATCCTTATTGATTCGATATGAAGAGCAACGTCAAGATCTTCCGAAGGTACGCTAAAAAAGAATTGAGTTACGGTCTGTCTTGTATCAGCGTTAAAATCTCCGCCCAGTGCAGCGGTGATATCTGCAAGCTGATCAGCAGACAAATCTTTGCTTCCGCGGAACTTCATATGCTCAAGAGCGTGAGCTGTCCCCGGAAATCCTTTCGGAGCTTCGTTCGATCCGACCAGATAATTTATTTCAGTTGTAACTACCGGAGCTAAGGCATCGCGACCGATTACTACTCGAAGACCGTTCTTCAAAGTTGCCCGCAATACGTTTTCCTCGCCAGCTCCGGTTTTCCCAAATGAGCTCCCGGACAAGAAAAGCGTTGATAATATAAGAATTAAAAAAGATAGGTAAATTTTTTCCGTTTGATGAATGGAAATAAAACGATTTGATTTATTATACATAATTATCCCGAAATTGATTGGAAAGTTTAATCATTACCTGGAAAAGTAAACAAGAGATAAATCACAATTGGCGCTTCAATCCAAATAATTTTTTAAATATTTCCCCGTCCACGAATTTGAATTTTCTATTATTTCCTCAGGAGTACCTGCAGCAACAATCTCCCCGCCTCTATCGCCTGCTTCTGGTCCAAGATCAATTATGTAATCGGCACATTTAATAATCTCGAGATTATGTTCTATGATTACAACCGAATTATTTCTTTCAAGCAAAAGATTAAAGCAGTTAATCAGCTTAGAAATATCGTCAAAGTGAAGACCGGTGGTCGGCTCATCAAAGATAAAAAGTGTATGCCTTCTTTCCCTCTGTGCTGTTAGATGAGCGGCAAGTTTTATCCTTTGAGCTTCGCCGCCGGAAAGCGTATTTGAAGGCTGACCAAGCTTAAGATATCCAAGACCAACCTGCGAAAGAAGCTCGATTCCCTTTACTATTTTATCGTTGTCCTTAAAAAAATCAACAGCCTCGTCAACAGTCATTTCAAGGACGTCAATAAGATTTTTCCCGCGGTAAGTAATCTCACGGATTTCCTTCTTGAAGCGCGTACCGTTGCAGTCGTCGCACTCAAGATAAATATCGGCAAGGAACTGCATTTCAACTTTTATGAAGCCATCGCCCTGACAGGTTTCACACCTGCCTCCGGGAACATTGAAAGAAAAATAGCCGGGCTTATAACCGCGAGCCCTTGCCTGGTGTGTTGAAGCAAATAATTCTCTAATATATTCATAGACCTTTATGTAGCTGATGGGATTTGAACGCGGTGTCTTTCCAATCGGCGACTGATCAACAATCTCAATATCGTCTAAATGCTCGCCGCCGTTTATGCCGGCAAACTTTCCAATCTTCGGCGGAACTTTGCCGATGCTCTTAGCTAAACCGCCGTACAAAATATCATGGATAAGCGTACTCTTACCTGAGCCGCTTACTCCGGTTATTACAATAAATTAATTCAACGGAATTTCTACGTCGATATTCTTAAGGTTGTTTTCCTGCGCCCCGGTTATTTTAATTGATCTTGTGGCTTTTATATTTCGCTTTGCAGGAATCGGGATCTCCATTTTCCCGGAAAGATATTTCCCTGTCAATGAATTTTTATCTTTCAGGATATCTTCAATAGTTCCCATGGCAACTATCTCACCGCCGTTAATTCCCGCCTTCGGTCCCATATCTACAACTATATCGGCAGATCTAATCATATCCGGATCATGCTCAACTACAAGTACAGAGTTGCCGATGTCTCTTAAATTTTTTAATAGATTAATAAGTTTGAAGTTGTCTCTTGGATGAAGCCCGATGCTGGGCTCATCCAGTACGTATAAAGTTCCAACGAGCGAAGAGCCGAGCGAGGTTGCAAGATTTATCCGCTGCGTTTCACCGCCGGACAGGGTGCTGCTTAGGCGGTCCAAAGTAAGGTAGCCGATACCGACATCATTTAAGAATGTAAGCCGCTTAATAATTTCTTTCAAAACTCTCTCACCGACAAGCAGATCATATTCGGAAAGCTGGAGCTCTTTAAAGAATGTCAGCGATTGTCCAATCGGAATTTTTACAATATCGTAAATCGACCTGCCGTTTATCTTAACCTGAAGGGCTTCCC
>JBJKRP010000230.1:0-7865 GCA_046704565.1 Ignavibacteriaceae bacterium
GAAGATATCACATTTCAACGCGAAGGAGGAGCATTTTAACAGGAAGGAAGAGCATTTAATTCCGAAGGAGTGGCAATGAAAGGCGAAGAAGAAATAAAGGTACCTTTAGGAATGTTACCTGGACTTCAGTCTATTTAAAAGATTATTAATTTACAATTCGACATAGACAATATAGCAATACTTCAACCTGATGCGGGCTTTAAAAAATATTAATAAGAGAACCAGCTTTCAACCATTTTATTTTCATTGCCAGGATATATAATATTTCTATATTCATTTTTAGAAGAATCATATTTATAATCTTTCTCCCACACGGAAATATTTTTAACAATTTCTTTTAACGCATCAACAATCAGGTAAAGCTCGCCGTCAGTCATTGTCGGATGCAAGGATAACCTGACCCATCCCGGCTTTTCGGAATAATCGCCATGATCAATTTTTTCCGTAATATGGTGGGATTGACCCGGGCTTACATGAAGCAGGTAATGACCGTAGGTTCCGGCACAGGAACATCCGCCTCTTACCTGAATGCCGAAGCGGTCGTTCAACAGCTTCACAACAAGGTTATAGTGAATCCCATCGATATAAAATGAAATTGCACCGAGACGGTCGTCGATATTATCTGCAAGAATGTGGAGACCGTTAATTTTTCTAAGTTCAGGCAAAGCAATCTTAACTAACTCCGACTCCCGCTCTTCAATTTTAAGTACAGTCATCTTCTCCTTTAGCTCAATACAAAGCGCCGCCTTTATTGTCTGCAGAAAAGCCGGAGTTCCGCCGTCTTCGCGCAGCTCAATGTTGTTTATAAACTTGTGCTCGCCCCAGGGATTTGTCCAATCAACCGTACCGCCGCCTGGATTATCGGGGACGCGGTTGTGGTAAAGCTGCGAGTCAAAGATGATAACCCCAGGCGTACCCGGTCCACCAAGAAATTTATGAGGCGAAAAGAAAATTGCATCAAGCTTTTCAAGATCGTTGGAAGGATGCATATTTATTTCAACATAAGGTGCCGAGCAGGCAAAGTCGACGAAGCAGAATCCTCCGTGCCCGTGCATTATTTCCGCTAATTTATGGTAAGGCGCTTTAATGCCCGTTACGTTTGAGCATGCAGTAAATGAGCCGATCTTGAGCTTTCGGCTTTTATATTTTTCGAGAAGATTTTCCAGGTCGCCTGAGTCTACAAGACCGTCTTCAGTCGGGGCTATCTGCACAACATCTGCAATTGTTTCCAGCCACGAAGTCTGATTGGAATGATGTTCCATATGGGTAATAAAAACTACCGGGACTAATTCTTTAGGAAGATTGAGGTAGGATTTTAATTGTTCGGGAACTTTTAGTCCAAGTATCCTTTGGAACTTATTTATCATCGCAGTCATACCGGAACCTGCGGTAATAATAACATCTTCCTTACCTGCATTAACATGCCTCTTTATAATATCGTGTGCAAGGTGGTATGAGCGGGTCATTATAGTACCGGTTATTGAAGACTCTGAATGAGTGTTGCCGGCAAAAGGACCAAATTTTTCGAGCATGGTTTTTTCAATGGGCTCGTAAAGCCTTCCGCTTGCAATCCAGTCGGCATAAACAATTTTTTTCTCTCCGTAAGCGGAAAAAAAAGTTTCATTTATTCCTACAACATTCTTTCTGAAGTTAAGGAAATAATCTTCTAAAGAAATCATTTTTATTATTTCTATTGCTTATAATTTCAATGCGTTAAAGATACAAAAAGCAGACACACAAAAGCTAATTAAAATTTTTAGGTTGAACCTATTTTTTCTATCTTTGTCCCGGTCATCAATAAAAGAAAATTTCCTATGCAGTACATAATCGGCATCGATGGAGGCGGTACAAAGACGCGCTGTATGGCAGCTACGCTTGAGGGTGAAATTCTATTCGAGATTGAGAGCAGCGCCTCTAATTTTTTATCGCTTGGAACCGAAAAAGTATCAGAGACTATTTTTAGCCTGATAACAAGATGCATGGACGAGCTAAGCATTTCTTTTCCCGGTATCGCGGCAATAGTTTTAGGAACAGCGGGAGCCGGCAGACAGAGTGATACACAAAGAATGGAAAAAGCCTTTACCGGATACGCTGCAGCTAAGAATGCAGGGTTCAATTTATTTCATGTAGAAAGCGACGCAAGGATAGCGCTTGAAGGAGCTTTCTCCGGCGGCAAGGGAAGTATTTTGATAGCAGGGACAGGCTCCATTATATTCGGGAAAGATGAAGAAGACATAATTTACCGCGCAGGAGGGTTCGGCAGACTAATCGGCGACGAAGGCGGCGGATATTCCATTGGGAAAAAAGGTCTGGCTGCAGTCTCAAAGCAATTAGACGGACGAAGTGGACATACTCTTATCTCCAACTTGATTGAAGAAAAATTCTCGCTCGATTCTCCGGAAAAATTAATCGACGCAGTTTACAATAATAATTTTGATATTGCTTCCGCCGCACCGATTGTTTTGGAAGCAGCGGAAAAAGACGATGCGGCGGCATTGAGAATTATTGATAAGGAATCAGACGAGTTAGTCCTCCTTATTTCATCAATGAAGAAGAAGCTGAAAGCCGATCCGTTGCAGACCGCATTTTCGGGAAGCCTTATTAGCGGCGATAATATATTTTCAAGAACACTTAAGAAAAAGATAACTTTAAGAATGCCGGATGTAAAAATAACAAAGCCGGATCGTCCTCCTGCTTATGGCGCAGTCTTAATCGGCATAAAGCTTTTAAGTAATAAAGATAATCGTTAATTTACCCTTAAGAATATGGCTTGATGGAAAGACTAATAGAAATAATTCTTTAAACCATGTATACTGAAGCTAAAAAATATACTTACGAAGATTATTCAAAACTGCCGGAAGGAGCGACCTATCAATTAATAAACGGAGAGCTTGTTATGTCGCCTTCACCTACTACTTTTCACCAAATAATAGTCAACAATATTTCGACTTTATTAACCAACCATGTAAGAAAAAATAAACTCGGAAGGATATTACCTTCTCCCATTGACGTATATTTTAACGAGTATGAAACTTTCCAACCTGATATAGTTTTTATTTCTCAAGAAAGAAAAGAAATAATTAAGGAAAAAAGAATAGAAGGCTCTCCCGATCTTGTTATAGAAATACTTTCCGAAAGTAATGCATATTACGACTTAAAACATAAGAAAAATATCTACGAAAAATACGGCGTGAAAGAATACTGGATTGTAGATCCGATGGAAAAAAGTGTAGAGGTTTATGAAAGCAAAGGGAAAACATTTACCCTGATCGACAGGCAGAAAGACAAGGGAAAAATAAAGTCGAAGGTATTCGAGGGATTAAAGATTGATGCTAAAGACGTATTCAAAAGAGACTGACAATTGCCTTCACAAATATTCCGGAATAGACTGCTCATCCCTTTTACTATCTTATAGAAATTAATGAATAAACACATTACCGAAACTCATAGACCGGAAACCCGCAATCCCTGGGCGTGGGTCCCCTCTCTTTATTACGCAGAGGGAATACCTTACGTTGTTGTTATGACGGTTTCCGTTTTGTTTTATCAGAGCATGGGACTCTCCAATGCGGAAATTACTCTTTACACAAGCTGGCTTTATCTGCCATGGGTAATCAAGCCGCTGTGGAGCCCTATTGTCGACATATTAAGAACAAAAAGGCTCTGGATAATTTCGATGCAGCTTCTTATTGGTGCTGCGCTCGGAGGGCTCGCGTTAAGTATTCCGCTGCCCGGATACTTTAAATATACAATGGCTTTCTTCTGGCTGATAGCCTTTAGTTCAGCAACCCATGATATTGCCGCCGACGGATTTTACATGCTCGGGCTTTCGCAGAAGAACCAGTCTTTCTTTGTCGGTATAAGAAGTACATTCTACCGCCTTGCAATGATTACCGGGCAGGGGATTCTAATCATAATTGCAGGCTACCTTCAGACAAAGCTGCCCGCTGCCAAAGCTTGGTCATATACATTTTTAATCTTGACAGTCCTATTTTTAGCCTTCTTCATTTATCATAAGTTCATACTCCCCCGTCCAAAAGCCGATGTTCCGGCAGTGCAGGATGAATCCCAAAACCTGTTCGCAGGATTTTTCGAGGCATTCCGGAATTTTCTTACAAAGAAAAACATCTTATTAATACTTGCCTTTCTTTTAATATACCGGTTAGGAGAGGCACAGCTTGTAAAAATAGCTCCGCTCTTTCTTAGGGCTTCCAGAAGTACGGGAGGCTTAGGCTTGTCACTGGAAGAAATAGGATTTGCTTATGGAACGGTTGGCGTAATTGCATTAACTCTCGGCGGAATTCTCGGGGGATTTCTTGCCTCAAGAGACGGCTTAAAGAAATGGTTCTGGTGGATGTTTGCCGCCATTAATATTCCGCATCTGCTTTATATTTACTTGTCGTATGCAATGCCGGGCAGCTTTCTGATTATAAATCTTTGCGTAGCAGGAGAGCAGTTCGGCTACGGCTTTGGATTTACTGCTTACATGCTTTACATGATTTATGTTTCCGATGGCAATTTCAAGACCGCTCATTACGCTATATGCACCGGCTTTATGGCTCTCGGTATGATGATCCCCGGAATGTTCAGTGGATGGATACAGGAGCTAATCGGTTATCCTCATTTCTTTTTATGGGTGTTTATTACAATGATTCCCGGCTATTTTATCATCAGGCATCTTCCTCTCGATCCTGAATTCGGAAGAAAGACCGATACCGGGAAATAAATTTTATACCGCAATAAGTGTGTAAGGAATATACATGGCAGCAAAAAAATAGTATCTGCGGGAGAAGTATTTTATTCCTTTTTTGAAAAGATTTTCTTTTATTTGCCGCAGGAATATTTCAGCATAATCAAATTATGTTGAAAGAAAAAGTCTTCAACTAAAATTACAGAGAAAGATGAAACACTTTTTAATTAACATTACGTACACTGCACCGCTGTCAACGATTGACAGGATACTTCCCGACCACAGAAAGTTTTTGCAGGAAGGCTATAACAGCGGACTACTTTTGATGTCCGGTCCGAAAAGTCCGCGGAAAGGCGGAATCGTTTTAGCAAGATCATCCTCCATGGAATTGATCAAGGCTTTCTTTAACAAAGATCCGTACAGAATCAACGACTGCGCAATTTACGAGTTTATTGAATTTGATCCTGTAAAGCACCAGCCGCTTCTTGATGAATGGATTTTAGGCAGATAAATTCCTGTTTCAATCTAAAACAAGCCTAACTCTTTCATCTCAAAATAATATCCGGTTCATATTACACTTAATTGTTTTTAAAATAAAATCTTTTATTATTTACAATTTTGAAGACATTCCTCTAATCTGTTTCTCCGTTCAATAGAAAAAAACATGGAACGGTAATTGAAGATAACGCAAAAAAAACAGATTAAAGGTTTTATATGTCGACCAAAGGTATAATAAGCGATAAGAAAACTCTGAATACCGTTATAGTAGATGATGACACGCATTCAAGAAAGCTGCTCGGAATTTTATTGAAGAAGTTTCCGCAGGTAAAGGTTGTAGGAGAAGCTTCTAATATTTCATCTGCTTTGAGTATAATAAAAGAAACAAAACCGGACAGCGTTTTTCTTGATATTAAGCTCGGTGCAAATAACGGATTCGAGCTGCTTGATAAAATACAGAATAACGCTAAGGTAATATTTGTCAGCGCTTATGATAGCTATGCCTTACAAGCCTTCGAGATAAATGCGCTCGACTATCTGAAGAAGCCTGTAGAAAAGGACCGTCTTGCAAAAACAATTACAAGGCTGCTGGAGTCAAACGGCTACGAAGAGGTAAAAAGCGCCGGAGTTTTGAGCACCGCACAGGTTGCATCCGGGGTTCTGGAAGTCGATACTTTATCGAGCAATATTCCGAATAAAGAGGGACAGAACATTCTACGCGATGCACTTAAAGGAGCGGATAACGAACTTGATAGCGATGCAGATGAATCATCGGAAGAAGAATTTGAATATTCAAAGGGCGATTCAAAAAAAGGCTTGGAATACGACGACAGGCTTTTCATAACCGCAGACGGAATATCTAAATTCATAAAGATAAGCTCGATACAATGTATAACCGCCGAAAAAGATTATTCATATATTTATCTTGTAGGAGGCAAAAAGTATTTGATCTTAAAGCCAATGGTAGAGTGGGAAGAGCGTCTTACCCCAAAATACTTTGTACGGATTCATAGGTCGACTATAGTAAACCTTGAATATGTTGAGAAGGTTGAGAAATGGTTTAATTCTTCGTACCATGTCTACATTCAGAACTTAGGCGAGCCTTTCCAGATGAGCCGCAGATATGCTTCAAAGCTAAAGGAGAAATTTAAGTAAGTATTTCCAGCTTCCTGGCAAACTCTCCGCTGAAGTCATGAATCATCCTTGCCGCCTCGTTATTGTTGGTTGCCTTCAAGTAAGTATCCGCCATCTTTGTTAGTATCTGGTAAAAGTGAATATTCATATCCTCAACCAGCATTTCCTTTGTCCATAGGTCAATGCCCATTGTAATCCGCTCATCTTTATCCCAGAGTGAAATCATCATTGAACTGCACGGCTTTTTCCCGCCGAAGCCGGCGTCTGTGGCTTCCCACTCTATCTTCTTCGGCATATTCTTTTCATCAAGCTGAATTGTGAACTTTATTTCGGAAGTTTTCATATAATAATTCTTTTCATTTTATTTTACTTATTAAAATAAAAACTTTAGCGCAATAAATTTTTGGCAAAGGTTACAAGTTTCTATTTCTAATAAAAATAATTTATCTTTCAACAAGAATTGATTATTGAAATTTATTTCCGCCGGTTAGCATAACTTATTATGACCGACCACGGGACTTAAAGCGAGAATTGTTTATGAAAAAATTATTTACCATCTTATGCAGCGCTTTGTTTCTATTGCTGTTGTCTAACTGCGCTGACGCTCAAAACAATTTCGGGATAGGGATAAGAGCCGGAGGCGGTACTATCGGCGGCAACCTGCCCTCAATCGGGAGCTTCAATTCTTCTTTCTTTCTTGAAGGCAGCACCGGCTTTACCGGTAGTGTGCTATTCAGGCTCAGTCTCGATTATGCCGTAAATATTGATGTGCTGCTTCCCCAAAACTCCAGCAGGTATATTCCGTTTGTTAGAAGCATATCATTAACGGGAATTATTTCACAGCCGGTAGGCAGCAAGCTTTACGTTGAGGAAGGGCTTGGTGTTACCGTAGTAAACGACAGGACATTCGGTAATTTGAATGAGTGGGATACAGGCTTGACTTTTTCAATACTTCCCGGATTGGATTTCAGGAACGACTCCGGGCAGGGATTTAAGATAGGCGTAGGAACGGAATATAATTTAACATTTACAAATACTAATGTTTGGTTTTTATCGTTGTATCTTCAATCGGAATATTATTTTTAATAATCTGATTAGTCAGTTTTAATTGTATAACCGAACAGCAACCAATCTATCTTCATGAACTAAAATCCCGCTGTTTCAGCCAAGAGCGCATTCACACCGGCTAAAACAGCAGGATTTATAAAGAATCATTACTATTTATCTGAAACAATTTTACCTGCCTGCAGCTCATCGCTTAGGCGGGTAGCCTTGTATAAATCTTTAATGGCTTCCATCATACCAACGGATTGGACTGCCACAGCTCTGTTCGTCTTTGTAGTAAATATAAAGTTGCCGGGCAGGCTTTCAATATTGCCGTCAAACGCCAAGCCTACTATCTGAGCCTTCTCATTTATTACGGGACTTCCTGAATTTCCTCCGATTATTTCACTCGTACAGACAAAATCTACTGGTGTTGATTATTTGAATTCTGCCGGCGGATTTTGCCACTTGTGTGGTAAGTTCCAGAGATATTTTTTCG
>JBJKRP010000231.1:0-3724 GCA_046704565.1 Ignavibacteriaceae bacterium
CAGGTCCCTGTCTCCGGGATAATACCGTACGGAAAGCTTATCTTCACGTAGTGCTGTCCGTTTATGACAACTGTTGTGCTGTCATTATAGACCGGCGTGAATTCTATCAGGATTGAGCTCCTATCCGACGATATAACTTTTATATCTTGCTGGGCATATACTTGAAAGGTTAATACCAGTATGATTATTAAGAATTTGCTCTTCATTTTTCCTCTATGTTTAGGACTTCGGCGGGCTTTATTATTCGGAGGACATATCCAACCCGCAGGAACTATTCAATGTAGCAAATTCTTCGGCTAAACTTCCCTAAAATGTTTTTCCAAATTTAGATAACCGTCTAATAGAATGTCAATACTGCAACCGAATTTTTTCCAGGCATTTTTTAAGTACCGCTAATCATTTTAAAAATTCTTTCAGCGTCAATGTATCTTATTGCAATAACGTTTTTTTCGAAGATAATTCTTTTATCGCTGCCTATTAAAACCAGCTTCCTCTTATTCATACCTAAAAAGTTTAACGCTGAAAATTTTCTGCTGACTGATTTTGTCTCGTCGCAGAGAAGCTTGATTTTATCTCCGACCGTATTACAAAATTTCTTGTGCGATTTACAGCTTCCTGAATTTATACCAACTACCTTAACATGAAGCTTTTCAAATTCACCTATAAACCGGTTGTAATTTCTGAGCTGTCTTGTGCACACAGGAGAGTCGTCTTTCGGATAAAAGACCAACAGCAGATTCTTATCCAGGTTATCATAAAGATTGAAGTCTCTACCGTCTTGATCCTTTAGAGTGAAATTATCAACAACATCGCCAACCATTATAACCCAAGCTCATCCTTATTTGCTTTCATCGCTTTGATGCAGAACTCAATATGCTCATCGAGCGGTACACCCAGTCCTTCGGCGCCGTGTATTATATCGTCGCGGCTTACAGTGCGTGCAAATGCTTTATCCTTCATTTTCTTTTTGACCGACTTTACTTCTACTTCATCAATTGTCTTGTTCGGTCTTACATAAGTTACTGCGGTTATAAACCCGGCTAACTCGTCGCATGCAAAAAGTGTTTTGGATAATAGACTATCCCTAGGTACCCCGGAATAGCTTGCATGAGATAAAATAGATTTTCTGAAATCTTCTCCAAAGCCTTTCTCTTTTAATATTTCCGAACCCTTGAACGGATGTTCCTCTGCAGTTGGGAACATTTCATAATCAAAGTCATGGAGCAGTGCAACGTTTCCCCAGTAATTTTCATCTTCTACATTTTTCTCCGCATAAGCTCTGACACAGGTTTCAACTGCATAAGCATGTTTAAGCAGACTGTCGGATTTCGTATATTCTTTTAAAATCGATAGACAGTATTCGCGATCTTGAGATTTCTCATTCATAGTTGTTTCCGAAAAAATAATTATTCAAAATCAGGATTAAAACCGGGACATAAGTTCCCTACGGCACAACTTAAACAATGGGGTTTCTTTGCCGTACATATTTTTCTCCCGTGCAAAATCAGATAGTGCGATAACATTACCCAATCTTTTGCGGGGATTAACTCTTTCAGCCTCATTTCAATTTTATGAGGATCCTCCGTCCCGACAAATCCAAGTCTGTTCGATACTCTTTTAACATGGGTGTCAACCGCAATAGCAGGAATTCCAAAAGCATTTCCTGCAACTACCGATGCAGTTTTCCTGCCCACTCCAGGCAGACTTACCAAAGCATCGAAGTCTTGCGGTACCTTCCCTTCGTGCAGTTCAATTAACGCCTGGGCACATCGTTTAATGCTTTTTGCCTTTTGCTTGTAAAAGCCGGTAGAATATATCTCTTTCTCTAATTCTTCATTTGAGGTTTTTAAATAATCTTCCGGTTTGTTATACTTTGTGAACAAAGATTTTGTAACAATATTTACTCTTGCGTCTGTGCATTGTGCCGAAAGAATTGTGGCAATTAGAAGTTCAAACGGAGATTTAAAATCGAGCGCTGCCTTAGCAGATGGATATTCTTTTTTTAGTATTGAAAGGATTTTTTTTGCTCGTACAATTTCCGGGTCCGGCGAATTAGTTATCTTTAGAGGCGGGGACATCTTTATGGAACCTTTTATCTTTAATGAATAGTCTTTCGACGGGCAAGTTGTTAATAATGTGGCTCTGAATTATTTCTTCAACATCATCAACGGTCACCCCGCCATACCAGACTTGTTCCGGGTAAACTACAACAGTTATTCCAAATTCACAAGCGTCGAGGCATCCGGATACATTCGCGCGCACTTCATTTTTTAGACCGAGTTCCTTAATCCTTTTCTTGAATTTCTCTCTTACTTCTGCGCTGCCCTTATCGAGGCAGCACCCGCGTGGATGTCCGTCCGGTCTTTTATTCTCGCAGACAAAAATATGCTTTTCAAAACGCTTCATTATAAATTCGTAATAACAATTTTCAAAATACAAATAAGATTCAAATGCTTTAGTATCATTTCGAATGAACCGGTTATTTTATGAAGTTTGGGGTTTGAAATTTATGATTTTAGTTAGTAGCGCGTACGGGATTCGAACCCATGATCTCCGCCTTGAGAGGGCGGCGTCCTAAGCCAGCTAGACGAACGCGCCGGATAATTCTTTTCGATTAATCGCTGCCCTGCTAGGGCTCGAACCTAGACTTTTCTGATCCAGAGTCAGACGTGTTGCCAATTACACCACAGGGCAAGATTGTCTTGCAATTTTTAGAGGTTAAAAATATAACTTTTATCTAAACCATACAAATAATAAAATTATCTGGTTTGGAATCGCTTCTACTGTTTGTTTTTCTGGAGCGTTAAATTATATTTTCGATTTGTCGTATTACCTCGTATTTTTGACACTGTTAAATTTGATTTAAATAAATGAACTTCCGTTTTATTTTTCGCTCTGCATTTTTGCTCCTCGCTATTCTGATTTTTATATCTGATGAAGCTTATTCACAGATATACAGCTATTCAAATTCTTTAGGAAAATTTAAGAACGCAGCTTCATTTACAATTACTTCTGCCGGTTTTATCTATGTTACCGATTCGGGGACAGATGAAGTTTATAAGCTTGATACTCTTGGAAACTTATTGAAATATGCCGGCGGCTACGGATGGGACGATGGTTTGTTCGATAATCCGTCTGATGTTTACGCCAATCCTTTGTCTGTTTACGTTTGCGATAAGAATAATCATCGCGTCGAGCGCTTTGATAAAGATCTTAACTTTGTCTGGCAGCTTTATACAAGGAACAGCGACACGACTGCCGAAAGGTTCGGTTATCCGCTTAGCTGTGCCGTTTCTGACCAGGGCGATCTCTACGTACTTGATTCTGAAAATAAACGGATCATAAAATTTGATCTTTTCGGTAACTTTGATTTGAACTTCGGCGGCTATGATGCCGGAGCTTATTCGCTAACCGAACCCAAAAAGCTTGCGGTCTCCGACAAAAATTATATTTACGTTGCAGACAATAATAAAATTGTCGTCTTTGATCAATATGGAAACGGAGTAACTGATGTTGATTTGAATAACAAAATCAGCGGCATAAGAATAATTTTCAATAACCTTACGGCGAACAACGATTCAACAATTTACCTTGCCGATTTACGTTTACCGGATTTATCATTTTCAAAAATAATACTGCCTGCTTCGGACATAACTTACCCTATTGTAGAAAGCCTGATCTTTAACGGGAAGCTTTATGTCTTGACAAAGACTAATATTGAAAC
>JBJKRP010000232.1:0-6446 GCA_046704565.1 Ignavibacteriaceae bacterium
GATCCGAAGTTTGGCGCCAGACCATTGAGACGGGCAATCCAGAAGTACGTTGAAGACCAGCTTGCAGAAGAAATTCTCCGCGGTACTTTCAAAGATGGTACGAAGATAATTGCCAAGCATTTTGAAAACGCAGAAGAGTTGATCTTTCTTGAAGACGACTCTACTGAAAGCCAGGGACATGAGGAAAGGGAAAAGAGCGATACTGGTGAAGTGAAATAGATCCTGTGCTTTTGCCGACTCCCTGATATTATAAAAGCGTCCCGGCTTTCGAGACGCTTTTTTTATGCTTAATTTTGAATGTGTTTTTCATTTCATTTACAAGGAGATTAAAATGAATGTTTTATCAAATTCCGAAGTCAATGAAAAGCTGAAAGAAGCTTCCGGCTGGAGCTTCAAAGAGAACAGCATAAATAAAGAATTTCAACTAAGAGATTTTAAAGAAGCGTTGCAGTTGGTAAATAAAATAGGCAATGAGGCGGAGAAGATGGACCATCATCCCGATATCCTGCTTCATTCCTGGAACAAGGTGAAAATAACAATCTCAACTCACAGCGCAGGCGGCGTAACAGAGAATGATTTTAAGCTTGCAAAGGCTATTGAATGGATTTCTAAATGACGAACCGTCTTGAAGGACTTCTTGCGCTTTATGAAAAAGAGCCGCAGGATTCTTTTACAACGTATGCTATCGCTCTTGAATATATTTCGATGAAGGATTATGCTCAGGCGGAAAAATACTTAAGACTTCTTCTTGATAATGATGCGGGATATGTTCCGGCTTACATGCAGTATGCACAGTTGAAAGAAAAATTAAATCAACCTGACGAAGCTAAGCAGCTTTACCGTCAGGGAATAATTAAGGCAAAAGAGGCAGGCGACAAAAAGTCGGCTGTAGAAATGGAAGAATTCTTAAATGAACTTGAGTGAAAAAGATATACTTGATATTTTCAAAAAAACGGGTGCACTTCTGGAAGGACACTTCCTGCTGACATCCGGACGACACAGTAACGTTTATTTCCAATGTGCAAAAGTGCTTCAGTACCCGGAGTACATGGAAAAGATTTGTGCTAACATTGCCGAACATTTTAAAGATATTAAGATTGATACTGTTATTTCGCCTGCCATCGGCGGCATCATTGTAGGACAGGAAGTTGCGCGTCAGCTAAACAAGCGTTCCATCTTTGCGGAGAGAGAAGATAAGGTACTTACTTTACGGAGGGGTTTTTCAATTGAGCCGGGAGAAAAAGTTTTGGTATGCGAGGATGTAGTTACAACCGGCGGCTCGGTCTTCGAGGTAATTGAAATAGTTAAAAGTCTTGGAGGCGAAGTTGTAGGAGTTGGCTGCATTGTAGACAGAAGCAACGGCAAAGTGAACTTCGGATATCCGCAGGTAAGTGCGGTTAAAATGAACGTGGTTTCATTTACTCCGGAAGAATGCACACTGTGCAAACAAGGGATTCCGGTTGTAAAACCCGGTTCGAGAAAAATTAAATAATACGCCGCACAAGCCGGTAAGATAAAGGCAGGATAAATGGACCAAAGAAAATTATACAAAACTATTGAAAACCTCGCTTCCCAAAAATTCTCCAGCGAACGGGAGATGCTTGAGTATATTCTTAAACAGATTATTGAAATGGAAAGCATTCACGTTACAGGCGGAAGGATATGGCAATTTAATTCTGCTGAGGGAGACTATAAACTCCTTTTCCAAACAGGAGATGTCGAAAAGATAAATCCTAACTTCAAACTAAATATCAGAGAATATCCTTTCTTCGATTTAATAGCGAGGGAAAGAACAATACTTGGAAATGAGACAAATGAAACGCTTAGAAAAAAAGGCATCTTCAAGTATTCCGCTTCCGGTGTTGGTTCTAAAATTAAATATGACGGAAAGCTTTACTACGAGTTCCTTCTTGCATTAAACAGCGAAGAACTTGGAGAAGATTTTAGACTAACGCTTAGCATTATTGCTACTGCTTTAACTTCCTTGATTAAGCAGATGAGATATTCGCAGCGCGCATCCGTAATGAAAGCAGATTTGAATAAAGCCCGGGAGATACAAAAAGGAATTCTCCCGGAACATGAATACCGGTTTCATGACTATTCAATGTTCGGAATTTCTGACCCGGCGGAGATTGTCGGCGGCGACCTTTTCGATTACATTGAATTCGGCGGCGATGAAGACCGCCTGGGCGTTGCTTTAGGCGATGCTGCGAGTAAAGGCTTAAGTGCTGCGGCAGAAGCAATGTATGTTTCCGGTGCATTGAGAATGGCTTGCAGCTTCGAAATAAAAATTCCCGCTTTGATGAAGAGAATGAACTCGCTTGTCAACAGGATATTCAAAGATGAGAAATTCGCCTCATTATTTTACGGCGAATTTACAACGGATAAGAACGGGATGGTACTTTATGCAAACGCCGGTCATAATCCGCCGATGTTTGTAAAGAAAAATTCGGATGAAGTCATCCGTCTTATGCCGACCGGTCCCGTGCTTGGTCCTGCGCCGAATGCAAACTTTACGATAGACAGCATCAACTTTTCGACGGGCGACATTCTCTTAATTTATTCGGACGGAGTAACCGATGCTGCAAATACCGAGTTCGAAAGTTACGGCGAAGAGCGGCTGATAAAAATACTTTTGGAGAAAAAGCATCTTTCACCGAAAGAAATAACTTATGCAATAATGGACCAGGTGATTAAATTTTCTGTTAACGGCGAATATTCCGACGATAAGACTCTCGTCGTGATAAAGCGAGGCGAGTGACAAAACCGGAACAGCATAATCAGGAGGGAACAGATTCTGTTAATTGATTGTAACAATAAGTAGCATGGATGCATGAATTGCATGGATGCATGCAGTCATGCTTTTTGATATAGCTATGAATTATAATTTGTTTTTAACCGGAGGTGGAAAATGATTCAGTCAATAAATCCTGCGACGGGGGAAATAATAAAATCATACAATGAGTTTACACAAACCGAAGTTCAGCGAGCAATTTCGTCTGCTCATCATGAATTTTTATCATGGCAGAAAACGGATTTCAGTACAAGAGCAGATTTAATGAAGAAAGCCGCCGTGGTCCTTCGCACTAAAAAAGATAAGTGGGCGGAGATAATGACTCTTGAAATGGGTAAGCCTATCAACCAGTCGAAAAGCGAAGTGGAAAAATGCGCCTGGGTGTGCGATTACTTTGCAGACAATGCCGAAGCGTTTCTGAAAGATGAAATCATCCCGACCGACGCTTCCAAAAGCTTTGTTACCTTCAGACCACTCGGAGTTGTGCTTGCGGTAATGCCCTGGAACTTTCCTTTCTGGCAGGTCTTCAGATTTGCCGCGCCGAACTTAATGGCTGGCAATGCCGGCGTGCTAAAACACTCTTCCAACGTTACAGGATGTGCGCTCGCAATTGAAGAAATATTCCGCGAGGCTGAATTCCCGGAAAATCTTTTTAGAGCTCTTTTAGTCTCTTCCAAAAATGTTAAAGGTATAATTGAAGATAAAAATATTAGTGCGGTTACTTTAACGGGAAGCGTTCCTGCAGGAAAATCTGTAGCAGCAATTGCCGGAGCCGTTCTTAAAAAGACTGTGCTTGAGCTTGGCGGTAGCGACCCTTATTTAATTCTTGAAGATGCTGAACTTGATAACTCTGCTGATATTTGTGTTAATTCCAGGCTACTAAACGCCGGACAAAGCTGTATTGCTGCAAAGAGATTTATCATAGTAGAAAAAGTTTACGATAAATTTGAAAAGCTGTTCATCGAGAAAATGAAATCGAAAAGGATGGGAAATCCTTTAGACGTAAAGTATGATTTAGGACCGCAGGCAAGAAACGATTTGAGGGACGAGCTTCATCAACAGGTTTTAGCCAGCGTAAAGAAGGGCGCAAAGCTGCTGCTGGGTGGAGTAATTCCTGATATGAAGGGAGCTTATTACCCGCCTTCGGTACTATCGGATGTAACTCCGGGAATGCCTGCTTATGATGAAGAATTATTCGGACCGGTTGCCGCTTTGATAAGAGCAAAGGATGAAAAAGACGGTATCAGGATTGCAAACGATACATCGTTTGGTCTTGGCGCGGCTGTATTTACTTCTAACCTTGAAAGAGGAGAGCGGATTGCAAAAGAAGAACTGAATGCAGGCTGCTGCTTCGTGAATGAATTTGTTAAGTCCGACCCGCGTCTGCCCTTCGGCGGAGTAAAAGAGTCCGGCTACGGCAGAGAGCTGTCACTGTTCGGCATTAAGGAATTCGTGAATATTAAAACGGTGTATGTGAAGTAGGCTGATAACAGCAGGCTTAAGGTTCTTGGGAATAAGCTATATGGGATGTTAAGCAGAGTTAGAGTCCTATAATTCATTCAGTATGAAACTCAATAAAATGTTCAATTATCAAATTGTTTAATTGTTATAAGCTATTTAGCAATTGAACAATTTAACGGTCCCCATATTTTAAAAATAGTTTTATTGTTTAGAGACTTCAACCGTAAAGTTCAAATAGTAAAACTAAGCTTTCTTCAAGGAGAAAATAAACCTGGTCCCCGGGCTTTTGCTCTCAGCCCAAATTTTACCGCCGTTCTTTTCAACAAGCTCTTTGCAGATTATAAGTCCGAGTCCTGTGCCTTTTTCCTGGGCAGTGCCGGTGGTGGTATGTTGGATGTCTATCCGGAATATTTTTCCCTTATCTACTTCAGATATCCCTGCTCCTTTATCATCGACAGATGTTTCAACAAAATTATTTTTCAGCTTTGCAGAAACAACAACTTCGCTGCCCGGATAGGAAAACTTTATTGCATTGGAAATTAAGTTTTGTAGTACTGAGTTCAACATGCTTAAATCGGAAAGTACATAGATGCTGTTATCAACTTCATTTAAAATAGTAATATCCTTGTTGGAGGCAAAGGCATCAAGTACGTCAATGTTCGAATCTACGCATTCCGAAAGATTTATCTTTTCGGGAGCGAAGTCCATCCTCCCGGTTTGTATTCTCGACCAGTCGAGAAGATTTTCAACCAGCTTGAACTGGTTTTTAATTGTCTTATTAAGCTCTTTAATAAAGCTGTCCCTCTCTTCGTCTGAAAGAGTTTTGTATTCTTCCGATAAAATTTCCGATAAGCCGATTAAAGGCTGGAAAGGACTTTTAAGATCGTGAGCGATTATTGAGAAAAGCTTATCTTTGCTCACATTCAATTCTTTCAAGGTGTTTTCGGATTCGGCTAACTGGACGTTAAGCCGCGCAAGCTCGCGGGCTCTCTCTTCAAGAAGATCTTTGCTTATTTGAAGCTGCCTGGTATAATTAATTAGCTCTTCGGAAGTACGCTTCCGCTCAATAGCAAGTGCTATCTGCTCTGAGACGAAAATAAGTATAAGCTGTTCGTTCTCGCCGTAAGCCTTATTGTTATGGTAGTCCTGCACCGCCATAACACCTCTTACTTTGCCTTCGTGTTTAAGAGTAACACCGAGCCATACTGCAGAAGGCTCTCCGAGCAGGTCAACCTCTCCTCTTTCCCGCAGTCTTAAATCCTCTTCGCCTGTTATTATCATATCTTCCCCGGATCGTAGTACGTATTCGGTCAAGCCTCTGCCGGGCTTGCGTGGTTCGGGTGGAAGATCATATTCATCGACAAAGTACGGGAAATAAAGTAGATCCTCTTCCTCGTTATATAAAGCAATATAAAAATTGTTTGCAGGCATCAGGCTTTTAATTACTTCATGAATGGTAATGTAAAGCGTCTGCATATCCTCGGTAGTGTTGACGGCTTCGGATATTTTATATAATGCGCTCTGAACCTTCTCAGCCCTCTTCCTGTCGGAGATATCGCGTATAGAAGCCTGTATCAGTTGTTTGCCTTCCAGGTGGAACTGCTTAAGTGAAACCTCAGTATCAATGACCGTTTTGTCTTTCCTTATGTGCTGCCAGTAAAAATATTGAGGCTCGCCGTTAAGGGCAGAATTAATTTTCTCCAGCGCCGATTCCTGCGAATCCCTTCCGTCCGGCTGTACGGCGGGCGAAAAATCCCACGCTGTACGACCTATTATCATGTCTTTACCGCAGCCGAATAGAATGCAAAGCTGCTCATTGCATTCTTCGAATACGGTAGACATAATGGCTATTCCTTCTGCCGATGTTTCAAACAATGAACGGAATCTTTTCTCACTGTCTATCAAAGCTTCTTCCGACAGTTTCTTTTCAGTTACGTCTCTAAAGCTCCATACTCTGCCTACCACGCTGTTATTAAGCCTCTGCGGAATGGAGTATCTTTCAAACACTCTCCCATCATTGAACTCAAGGACATCATAGCTCTCTCTCTCAAGGTGTTCATAAAGCCATTCTACCTGGGTAATAAACTTTTCCGGTTCTTTTAATTGATTAACAACATAGTTAAGTAATTTTTCATCGCTCTTGGTTTCCATTAAATGGAGGGGTATGTTCCACATCTTAATGAACCTCTGG
>JBJKRP010000233.1:0-13726 GCA_046704565.1 Ignavibacteriaceae bacterium
CGAAAGTAGTTTTATCTGGAAACGATGGCGGAGTAGAAGAGTCAGCGGATGTTACCGCAGCAAAGGTTACCTGGACGAAATTGGATAACGGTTATGTAACATCTCAGTTTTACAGTGTTGCAATGGACCAGGCAGCCACAGGAGATAACGTTGTTATTGGCGGCTTACAAGATAACGGTGATTTCTTCTATAACTCGACTGACCCAAACGCTAATTGGGTAGAGATTCCTTTTGCCGGCGATGGAACTATAACCGCTATAGCCAATAATAAGGCTTATTATTACGTCGGCTCACAGAACGGTTTTCTGACAAGGGTAAATTTGGATGCGCAGGGAAATTTTTCTACATGGACAATTATAAAGCCTGCAGGCGCCTCAAACTTTTTGTTTGTTACACCCTATGTATTGGATCCTAATAACAGCAACATAATGTACCTGGCAGCAGGCGACAGCGTTTGGCGTAATAGCGATTTAAGCGGGATACCTAATTACAATAATGATTCGACCTCTGTCAACTGGACTGTAATGAATAATACTGCCAAAGGCGACGTAGTAACTGCGTTGGCGGTTTCCAAAACACCTTCAAATGTTTTATACTATGGAACTGCAAACGGAGGTGTTTACCGCGTAGATAATGCCAACACCGGCGATCCTATGCCAACCGACATCTGGACAGGTAAGGGCTTATCCGACGGAGCTTATGTTAGCTGCATTGCAGTCGACCCCGATAACGGCAACAACTTAATGCTTGTTTATTCCAACTACGGCGTCATTAGTCTTTATTACTCATCGAATGGCGGCAGCAGTTGGACGAACGTTGCAGGCAATCTTGAACAGAATGCCGACGGTTCCGGTAACGGTCCTTCATGCAGATGGGCAAGCATTTTGAATTACGGCGGGACGACGTATTATTTCGTTTCAACAAGCACGGGAGTATATTCAACTTCGCAGTTAAACGGGACATCCACGGTATGGGCTGAGGAAGCTCCTAATTCAATAGGCAATTTAGTCTGCGATATGGTTACAACCCGCGAAACGGATGGCAAGGTAGTAGTTGGGACGCATGGTAACGGAGCTTACTACACTAACGTTGCCGGCGGTTCTCCGTCCGATACAAGCACAGTGTTGCTTTCATACGATAACAATAATACGCCTATAATAGGACTATACGAGACTCCGCCAAACAACAACTGGGTGTTGGCAAACCGGTTAACGGCGCCTCAGGCAAATTTTAAAGTAGACCAGCTTATTTATTATATCTTGGGAGATGAATCAACCGGCAATGCAAGCTTTTACCCGGTTGTTTATTCCGGAAGCATTGCCAATTATAGTATGCCTGATCAGTCTCCTGTTTATACAGGTAATCTCTATACGCCTCAGAAAGGATGGAACACAATTGATGTTTCTACAAACCCCGGAAACATTAGTTTATCGTCGGTCGACTTTTGGGTTGGTGCAAAATATGACGGTACAAACGAGCCGCTTATCGGAATAGATACTGTTTCAAACGGGAGAGGATGGGAATATGATCCGAATAAAATAACCTGGACTCAATTAGATCAGGAAAATCCTCCTTTCCATGCTACCATGTACATACGAGCGAGGGTAAGTACTATTACTGCCATTGATGAAATAAATTCCCAGGTTCCAAAGTATTTCAGCTTGTCGCAGAATTATCCTAATCCGTTCAATCCGTCTACTACAATTGAATATAACCTTCCCAAAGCAGAAAACGTTAGGCTGGTTGTGTATGATATACTCGGAAGAGAAGTGGCTACCTTGGTTGACGCAGACCAAAATGCCGGAGAATACAAGGTACAGTGGAGCGGTAGAAACAACAGCGGCGGGGAAGCTGCTTCAGGAATTTATCTCTATTCTATTAAGGCAGGAAACTTCAGAACAGTTAAGAAGATGATCTATCTAAAATAAAAAGAGATAAGTCAACAAAGCTTATTAGAACGCTGCGACTTTAAATTACAAACGGGCGGGACCGGGATAAGGGTGCCGCCTGTTTTGTTTATTAGTTAAAACTTGTCTTCCGTTAACCTGAAGATTTTCCATTCTTTCATTTTAACTGCACCTAAGCTTTTGTAAAAGTCTATTGCGTGTTTATTCCAGTTAAGTACAGCCCACTCAACTCTGCCGCAGTTTCTTTCACCGGCTAATTTAATAAGAGAAAGCAGTAACGCTTTGCCGATTCCTTTGCCGCGCAGATGTTGTCGCACGTACAGATCTTCAAGATAAATTCCCGGCTTACCTACAAAAGTCGAAAAGTTGTGGAAGAAGAGCGCATGTCCGGCAGGTTCATTTTCGTAATGTGCTATCAAAACTTCGGCGTACTTTCTTTCGCCGAACAGATATTTCCTCAATCCTTCTTCCGTTGCCTCCACTTCGTGAGAAAGCTTTTCAAAGTCGGCGATTTCCTTTATAAATGAATAAATAGCCGGGATGTCTTTTTCTTCAGCAAAACGGATTATTAATTTATCTGACATTTCTTTTTTCATGACTCAGTGCTCTTATCAAATTTAGTTTTTAAAAACTCATCTAATTTAAGCGCTGCAAATCCGAATACATACCCGAAGGCAGAGCCGATAATAGCTCCTCCCAAAATATCTGAAGGATAATGAAGTCCTATATAGACTCTTGATATAGCAACCAGAGATGCAGCAATAAATACTGCCCACTTTATTTTTGGAAAAAGCTTATAGAAGAAAAACGCCGCCGCAAAATTATTTACAGCATGATTTGATGGAAAGGAGAAAGTCCCGTTGCATCCGAGAGGCGTAATTACGTCCTTTAAGGCATTACATGGTCGTATCCTGTGGAACAGTTCTTTTATTGGTCCGGCGCTTGCCTGGTCTGTAATCAAAATTAAAATAAGAACGCCCACTGCCGCTATCTTACCTCTTCTTCCTCCTTTTACAAAACTTATCCCAAGTAAGATTATATAAGCTATATACCAGTTGTTAACGTTAGTAATGATTGTAAAGAATCTATCGAGGGCGCCGCAAGAGAGTGTATGATTAAAGAAATAAAAGACTGCTACGTCAATCGAATATAAAAAATTTTCCATTCTGACTAAAATTATTGTTAGTTTTAGGTGGAAAAATATTTATAGTATCGCTAATTTCCTATTTAGAATTGAAAACTTTTGCAAGAAACCCGAAAGATTACAATAGAATGCCTGGTGTGAGTACTAAATCCGTCTTTGATTATATATATAATGGGGAGATAGCCTTTTCTTCTAAAGAGTATGAGCATTTTAGACGGGAATCGAAGTCGCTGCTGGTTACGCCTTTAAAGGTAATGGCGCTTCTTATAGCCATATCGGGTTTGTTTGCAATGGTATTTGAGGTCAGATACTTTTCTCAATTCTCTTTCCAGGTATATGTAACAAGGCTTCTTGCAACTCTTATTTCCTTTGCCATTCTTGTAACGATGTACACGAAGTTCGGTAAGGAAAGACCTATACTTATGGTGCATATGCTCCTGGCGGCAATTATAGTTTCATCCGGCTATATGATATTGTTGATGCCGAAGACGCTTGTAGTCAATGCACAGATTGTCGGGTTAATGATTTTTACCTCTGCATTGTTTTTAAGCTGGGATGTTAAGAACCAGATAATAGTTGCAATCTATTATAATATAGTATTTGCCGGCGCAATTTTGCTGAACGACCATACGATATATTTCCTGCCGAACATGTATGAGTCGGTCATCTTTGTACTTTTCTTGAGCGTAATTTCTGTTGTCGGAAGTGCTGTCAACTTCAGGCTTAGAATGCAGCTTGCGGAGGGAACGTATCTTATCGAGCTGTCGGAGAAAAAGTTCCATTCAATATTCGAAAATTCATCATCGGGAATGTTCCAGTCCAATCTTGAAGGAAAATTCCTGACCGTAAACCCTGTTATGGTAAGGCTGCTTGGATATGAAAGCAAAGAAGATCTTCTTAAGGTAGATATAACAAAGGATATATACCGTTACACCTGGGAAAGGGACAAGCTGCTGGAAGAGTTGAAAAGGAAAGGCTCGGTAAATAACTATGTCCTTACCCTGAAAAGGAAGAACGGCTCTCTCGTAATTGTTAGGATAAACGACCGCATGGTAAAAGATGAGAGCGGCAAACAGTTCTACTTTGAAGGAAGCCTTGAAGATATAACCGATCAGATTATGGCTGACGATAAGAGAAGAAAAGCTGAGGAAGCCTTGCGCAGCGAAAAGCTGAAATCGGATCAGCTTGCGAAGCAGGCGACCGAGTCGGCTATAACCAAAAGTCAGTTCCTTGCAAACATGAGCCATGAGATCAGAACGCCGATGAACGGTATTCTCGGCTTTTTAACCTTGATCGAAAAGGGCGCATACCAGGACAACGATGAGCTTAAGCAATTTTCCAGGAGTGCAAGACATTCCGCCGAGCTTCTTCTCGAAATAATAAACGACATCCTTGATCTTTCCAAGATCGAATCGGGGAAGATGGAGCTTGAGAATACGGACTTTGAGATAAATGATATTCTGGAAGAGTCCGTTTCTCTTCTTGCACAGAAAGCAGGCGAGAAAGGCGTGGAGATACTTGTAAATATTAAAGAAGGCACTGTTACTTCGCTTACAGGCGACCCTACAAGACTGCGGCAAATCTTTGTGAATCTTATCAGCAATGCTGTAAAGTTTTCCGATCATGGTAAGGTAAAAATAGATGTATCTACCAGGGAGCAGATAAATGATTCAGTAGTATTTAATGCTTCGGTTACGGATGAAGGCATAGGGATAGCTGCAGACAAGATCGGAGATCTATTTAAGCCCTTCGCACAGGCAGACGGCTCGCATACAAGAAAATTCGGAGGTACCGGGTTGGGGCTTGTTATCTGCAGGCAATTTGTTTCGATGATGAACGGCGAGATAGATGTTGAAAGCGAAGAAGGCAAGGGAAGCCGTTTTTATTTTTCAGTTATGTTGAAGAAACAGAAGAATCCGAACTATAAAGCCAGAGAGGCGGCAGTAAAAAAAGAATCTGAAAAGCCGGTAAATCAAATAATTAGGGATCCTATGGTAATTGAAAGTCTTAAGAAAGAAAGACGAAAATACAGAATTCTTTTGGTTGAAGATAATCTGATCAATCAAAAGGTGGCGTTGAGAATAATAAGTGACGCCGGGTATTATGCACAGTCGGCTGTAAATGGAGTTGAGGCAATCAAGGTTGTTAAGGAAAATTCATACGACCTGATACTCATGGATGTCCAGATGCCGGAGATGGATGGCTTTACTGCTACAAAAGAAATACGAAAGCTTGATAATGAGTCCGGTAAAGTTCCTATTATTGCAATAACGGCGCATGCGCTTATCGGCGACAGGGAAAAGTGTCTTGAAGCCGGGATGAACGATTACATCTCGAAGGCGATCATCCCGGATCAATTAATTAAGATGCTGGATAAATGGCTGAATGTTGATCAGAATAAGGAAGGTCAGCCGCAGATAAAAGTTGAGGATAACCAGTCAATATTCGATTTCAAAGTACTTGAGAAAATGAGTCTTGGCGATACAGAGTTCCAGACTGATCTACTGAAGAGCTACATTATAGACGTAACCGAAAGGTTTGAAAGACTTGAAAGGTTTGTAACGGAACAGGACTTCGATAAAATAATAAAAGAAGCTCACACAATGAAGGGTGCAAGCTATTCGGTCGGTGCCAAGAAAGTGGGCGATGAGTCGCTCGGGATAGAGCTATCGGGAAAGAATAACGACCTTGCAAATGTTTCCAAAAGAATCGTAAGCTTGAAAGATGCAATTGAAAAGACAAAGGTTATGTTAAAAGACTTTCTTGATTAGCAAGTATTTCTTCAGGGATTCGTAATCCACAGCGACAGAGGTCGTTATTGGATTAATAATACTTCTTCAATCTTTGGTAAAGCCCAATCAATTTCCTTTTGGGTAATAACAAGCGGTGGCGCAAACCTGATAACATTTTCATGAGTCTCTTTACAGAGAATTCCCTTCTCCATTAATGCCTCGCAGAAACGACGCGCACCTTTTGCTTCCGGCTTCAGCTCTACGCCGATAAATAATCCTTTGCCTCTGATTTCCTTAACGTGATTCGATTTTATACCACGAAGCCTTTCCCTAAAGTACTCTCCCATCTTGAAGGAATTCTCAATCAATCTTTCTTCAAGCAGTACCTTAATACTTTCCCTTGCAACCGCGGCAGCAAGCGGATTGCCACCAAACGTTGAACCGTGATCTCCCGGATTAAAAACACCCAGCACTTCATTAGAAGATAGAACCGCCGATACAGGGTAACAGCCGCCGGAAAGGGCTTTGCCGATTATAACAACATCCGGACGAATATTTTCATACTCAAAAGCAAACAGCTTTCCGCTTCTGCCGAGCCCCGATTGAATCTCATCTGCAATAAACAGCACATTGTTTTTCTTGCAGATATCGAATGCCTTTTTCAAATAGCCGTCCGGCGGTACAATTACACCGCCCTCGCCTTGAATAGGCTCTACCAAAAAAGCAGCGGTATTTTTTGTAATAGCCTTTTCCAGAGCTACGGAATCTCCATATGGGATTACCTTGAATCCCGGTGTAAAAGGTCCAAAGCCGTCCTTATACTGATCTACGGTAGTAAAGCTTATAATAGAGATTGTTCTACCCGCAAAGTTGTTCGAGCAAGCAATAATTTCTGCCTCGTCATCCCGGACATGCTTAACTTGATACGCCCATTTCCTGGCGGCTTTCAATGCGGTTTCAACTGCCTCAGCTCCGGAGTTCATAGGAAGAACCATTTGGTAGCCGGTTAGCTCACATAATTCCTTATATAAGAAAGGAAGCTGATCATTTCTAAATGCGCGTGAAGTTAACGTTACTTTTTCGGCTTGATCTTTTAGAGCTTTCACAATTCGAGGGTGGCAGTGACCCTGGTTTACTGCGGAATACGCAGCCAGACAGTCTAAATATTTTTTGCCGTCAACGTCATATACCCAAACGCCCTCGGCTTTATTTATTACCACATCGAGCGGGTGATAGTTATGAGCGCCGTATTTTTCTTCAAGTTCAATATAATCTTTACTAAGCATAAAATCGATTTTGTTTGTTAAGTAGAATTAAAAAATTTCCCGCAAATTTAAGGAAATTATCGGATTTAAAGAATTTCAGAAGAGGGAGGAATGCTTTTACTGGTTTGGATAAGCTACTTTCCTTTTTTGGGGTAATGCGCAATTAAGAACGAGTCATTATAGGGCTTCTTGGCTCGACTTTTCAATATGTAATAAACTTTTAAGCTTTAACTGGGTAGTATCATATTATGTTTGTTTTGAGGAAATCTACCGCTAAGTTTGTTTGATAATTAAAGAACTATTTAGACTATCAAACCGTTTGGGCAATCTCAAAATAATGAGAATAATTTAATGGCGGGTCAAATGACATGAAGAATAAATTAATAATCGTTTCAGCAATTACAATCTGTTTTATCTTTTTTACAAACTCTTCCTTTCCATGGGGAGATAAGGGGCATAGGCTTATCAGCAAGGAAGCAGCTTTATATTTGCCTGCTTCCATGAAGAGCTACAAAGCATGGGCAGCCTATCTTGAAGAGCATGCACCGGATGCCGACCTCAGGAAGAAGACCGATAGAAGCGAAGCGCCGAAGCATTTTATAGATATTGATTTTTACAAAGAATTCCTAAACGGGAATATGCTTGAGAATAAAGATTCTCTCATTGCGGAATACGGAGAGAAAGAAGTTGTAAAGCAAGGCTTACTTCCCTGGGCAACATTACAAACTTATGACGGCTTAATCCAGGCTTTTAAGGATAGAGACAAGGCTAAAGCGCTGAAGCTTGCTGCCGATCTCGGTCATTATGTTGCAGACGGACACCAGCCTATGCATGCTGTCCTTAATTACAACGGACAGTTAACAAACCAGAAGGGGATACATGCAAGGTACGAAATTCAAATGATAGATAATCATTTAAAGGAACTGGAAGGTTGTTTTGACCCTGAACCGGTTACCCTTGTTAAAAACCCACTCGATTTTATTTTCGGATATATCGAGGATGCTAACTCGGTGTGTAACGTTCTGATGGATGCGGATAACTTTGCATTTCAACAGACTAACTCAAGAAGAAGCAATGCATATTATAATGTACTATGGTTAGGACGAAATATATAACCGGGGTACAATTTAACAATGCAGCAAAGGATTTTGCCGCTTTATTATACACAGCCTGGGCAAAAGGCGGAAAGCCGCCGTTCGGTAAAATGAAGTAAGTAAGAGAACTTATAATTCTTAAATCTATTTATTTAGAAAGATTGAAACTTGCTTACCAGCGCATCAGATAATTCTAAATATCCTTAGATAATTGAAAAGTGCTGAAGAGTCGACTATTGAAGCGCTTTCGCGGACCGGAGGCTGTATGCTCTTGAATTTCTTGTACGGGCAAAAGATAAAGAGCTTTTCGTCCTTAGCTTTAGCTTCGCTATCTATGATTTCATTTAAAGAATTTTCTTCCGGTACAGCCATATCATGAAAGTACAAGCCCGTCATTTCATGCGGCTGTCCTTTTTTTAAGTAGCTGCCTTTAATGATTGAATAATCTTTTTCAGAGCGGCTCCACCCGGATATATTCTTAAATCCTATGCTGCCGAGTAGAAGAGCAGTCTTTTCCATAATTATCTCGTCGGACAATTTCAGAAAATCGCCGGGAGATATTTTTTCCTGTATCTCTTTGTTCTTTTTCTCCGGCTGCAGTTTGAAAATGTCGAACCAGTCATTTTCAGTTAGAAGCTTGGAAAAGGAATCAGCGCCGACAAACTCTACCATATTTTTGTTTAGAAGACCGTGCTGCTCAAGCTTGGCTTTTATCGTTTCATCAATCGTGTCTTTAGTAAAGTAGTTTACAATCCGTACCGCGGAATCATTACCGTTAATAATTTTATCTTCAAGCTGCCATTGTGAAACCGGAACCCACCATTGGTCAAAGTGTATGGCTGCATTAAAGGCTTTAAGGTGAATCTTTGGAGGTACTGCTTTCGCTGCCATAAGCAGGGCAGTAATCGAGCTGTCTTTCTCAAATTTTTTAACATTATCATCAAGCTCATTTTGAAAAGCTCCCGGCAGGCAGCTTACAAACTTTATTCCGGCAGCGTTCAGGATGTCTGATAACTTCTGTGTTCCGAACTTATCGTATTGTGAAAATATGATTGCTTTCTCGCCGGAACTTTGAAGCGTCTTGAGTTGGCTTAGAAGAAGCCGGGATTTTATACTTGAATTTCCCTTCGAAGAAAAGTTTAGTATTTGCTTTAGCTGGTGGATAAGCGTGAACACCTTTGCCTGAAGCCGGTAAGGGTTTCCTGTTTGATATATATCCCATATCTGGCTTTGCGCATGAAACAGCTCCTGCTCATATTCAAGCTTTTGCTCTTTATCGAGATCAATCCAGTTATCAATTATTTTAACCCCGCTAAGTTGAGTTTTATCCCTGCCCGGTGTCGGCTGTTTTATAACGGGGGCAGCGGCGGGAGCCTTGATCTTTATCGATGCTTTTTTTGATTTAGGCTGAAGCAGGTGGTCGGCATTTCCAACTGCGTAGGTAAATATATCCTTGCCCTTCACGCCAAGTGTAAAGTAGAATTGCGGGGACAAGTCGGAAGAAGCGGCTTTATTGTCGCTCAACATTTCAGGGAAATAGATCTTATCGAAGTGGACATTTAGGGGAGACAATTTCTCAATGTAAATCTTTTTATCAACAGTCGAGATCATCTCGTTCTTCAAGCTGGAGAAATAAAAATCCGGAACGGAAATATTATTAAACGATGATTGATAAGTAGCAGGCAGGCTGTCGAGCAGATCAATCTTTATTAAAAAGCTGTCGACTCCTGCTATCATTTCCTCAAATGTGCTAAGCAGGGAAATCTTATATATCTTAGGCAGAAGCCTGGACAGGTAATCGATAACATCCGGCAATTCAATATTATAATTAATCTCTTTTGAATCCTCTACAGAGAGATTGGTTTCATAATTAACTGCTTGGAAATTTCCAAAGCCAAAGTCAACATCCTCAGTTGAGGATATCTTTCCGTCCCCTGTGCTATGCATATAGGATAGCTGAAAAGGTATATCGGTTATTGACGGACTAAGTTGAACAGCCGCGGGTTTATTCTGCGGTCCTTCGGTTTTAAGCTGTACGTCTCCCTGCCTGGAAATAACGACGGCGGAAAAAATCTCTTCCAGCTCATGCTTAAACTTAATGGAAATATTGTGGGAGGTGGTCTTTCCGAACTGAAAGAAAACCATATTTGAACGGGACTTAAAGCTGCTGATCTTTTTTGAAGACTTGTAAGTTTTTACTTTTGCAATCGAGCACTTAAACCCGGAAGATTCAGGGGGTGAGATTGAGAGGACAATATCCTCGGTTTTACCAAGCCTTGAAAACAAAGGCTTTACTTCCCATATTTCTGAAACCGGCATTCTTAGCCATTTATCCCATGCGAAGATTTCCGCATTATCAACCGTGGAAATCTTTGATGCGGTAAGCTTCCTTATTTTACCTTTAAGCGAAGGCATCAGTCGCCGGTCTTTTGCAAGTGGACTTGCTCGCAGGCAGTTTTCAAGCGATCGAAAGGCTCAAGTAAATTCCGGCTTTCGGAAATTGAGTTCAGCTTATCGCGTATCTCGGGAAGCTCGTTCTCAAATTTTTTGGAGGTTTCGATAAAGACCTTTGTACTGTCGCCGGCAGGCGAGTGAAGTTCTTCTTTAATGAACCCGTTTTTATTCTGCGGGTCGCTGCCGTTAAGTACTCTGAGAACACGAATACCCTGTTTATTATTAGCGCCGAGGAACAAAGAATCCCGTACAAGAATTAGATCGATTTCCTGGCTTACGGCGTTGAGTAAAGGAACGGAAATCAACTCTACCAGGATGTGTTCCATTAATACATTTCCGTAAAGAGTCTTCTGGAAGTTTGTCGGCTTAATCGGCGCAGTTACACGAAACTCAAGGGGCTTTGTGTCCGAGTCTGTTACGAGTATCGCACCCATTATACCTTCATTGTTGTCGATGCTGTAGGTTTCTAAAAAGGCGATTTTAGATAGCGGCATATGCTTTCCTTAATTGTTAGTAATACTATTTTTTTAAATAGAATCCGATGATAGAAAATTAGCTTTTCAATTGTTCGGGAGTTTTAAGCGTGACTAAGTTCCCCGGCTTTAGAAATGTCCTCAATGTCAGGATTTGTTTAGAACCTGAACGTAAGATAATAAAATATAGACAAAATCCAATAATAACAAAAGAGATTCTGCATAAATTGCAGAAGTTTTATTGCCTGGTAAGTTGTCCCAAAATAACCGCCGATGCGCTGGCAACATTAAGGGATTCTGCCGTACCAATCCTCGGGATAGTGATATTGTCGTCGATTAGAGGGGCAATTTCAGTAGAAGGTCCGTTTGCCTCATTCGAAAAGATTATTACGCATTTGCCGGGCGGCGCGTAATCAAAAATGCTTTTGCCTTTCAGATCGGCACAAAGAATTTTATAGCCTTCGTCCCGGAACTTAGTGATAATTTTCCGGGAATCTGCTGCCGCCGTTATATTAACATGAAAGATGGAGCCCATGCTTGCTCTTATAGCCTTTGAGCTGTAAGCGTCTGCTGAATTATTTATTGAAATGATACCCTTAATTCCAAACCAGTCGCAGTTCCGAATTATGGTACCGGCATTTCCCGGATCGGAAACGTTATCAAGACAGACAATAATATTAGAATTAAAGCCGAAAGTGTTCCCGGATTTGTGTGAAGGCTTAAAGAAAACACCTGCAATTCCCTGTGGAGTTACAGTATCGCTTATTTTTTGGAATTCCATGTTCTTCAGTACTTCAATAGTCAATCCTTTTTTTCTAAGATCGGTCAGAAGCTTTTTATTTTCTTCGTTGAACTGGAAGGTAACAAAAATTACCTCGCAGCTATAATTACTTCCCAAACCCTCTTCAATTAGCTTGATGCCTTCGACAATAAATTTCTTTTGCTCATCGCGGTACTTCTTCCGATGGAGAGATGCATACAACTTAATTTCGTTTTTAGTAAGCATCAAACAATATCGCTATAATTCTGAGGGTTATTATTCTTCTGCGAAAGCTCAAGCTGCTTCAAGTAATTCCACGTATAAATTCCAGTATTATGTCCGTCTTTCCAGGCTAACTGAACGGCGTAATTACCGACGGGCTGAATGTCTTTTAATTTGTAACTCTCAGGGCTTATGTTAGCGGGCTTAGGAGGTCGGTAGGTCTTTAATAATATTGTTTCGCCTTTACAACTTGCACAAGGGCATTCATCCCGAAGATACTTTAATTCAAGAATTGCCTGAGAATCATCATCCCAGCTTATCTGTAGCTTTGTTTTCTCTATAATCTTTATCTGTGTAGGAGCCATACTGAAATTAAGTTTTTTATTAAAATGATGGCGCAATTTTAATGAAATTATTTAACACCGTCAATTTTATTAAGTGACTAATATTATTTATGGAAATTTATAAAAGAGATGGAGAACATTATTTGCGCAGTTAGAAAAAAAATATTAGTTTTGTTGCTCAAGTTTGCAGAGCTATTCGCAGAACTTTTTTAGGTTCAATTGAATAGCCGACATGCAATCAGAAGTAAAGCAAAAGATTGCTGGCGTAGCTCAGTTGGTAGAGCAGCTGATTTGTAATCAGCAGGTCATCAGTTCAAGTCTGATCGCCAGCTCTGAAAACCTTGGAAATCAAATGTTTCTAAGGTTTTTTATTTTTAGCAGAATGAAAACAATACCATATTACAGAAACTTATCTTTTGCAGTCCAGTCTCAAGTCAATCCAAATATTTCTATTATATCCTTCCCGATATTATAAATTAGACCTGTACAATAAAGAAGAAGGGATTTAGTCTTTTTAACTTTAGGCTTTATCATTATATAGCCTAAGCTCACTGCGTTGGCGTACCGGGAATAGGCTGGGTTCATCAAGTGATGAGTGCGATCAGAGTATGTTCAGAGTATAATCAGAGTGTATTCAAAAACCCGGTGTTCTCTATAATAACCGATGTTATAAGAGTAAATAAAGATCATAATAAAACAATCGCTTCTGTCCGGCAACCACTAAAGATTATAATCCCTACGAACTGCAACAATGCTATTTTTGGATTTGATTATCCAAAAGTATGGAATGTGAATTCGTTTTAGTGTGCAGGCATATCCAAATAAAATAAACCAGATTTAGGGCACCTTTTAAATCCCAAAATAAGAAAAGTTTAACATACTGGATTAGTTCCAAGAGAAATAAAAATTATTAAGTGTTTGTGTTGTAATGTCTATCCCTTTAACGCAATTACCGGATCAATTAAGCTTGCTTTTCTCGCTGGGAGGGTTCCAAACAAAATCCCTATAATTACGGATATAGAAACAGACATAAATATTGAACCCAACGGCACTAGGGCGTTTATAGATGAAAGTAATTTTAAAAAGTATATTGCTACCGATCCTAAAATTACTCCTGAAATTCCTCCGGCTGTGCTTAGTATTAAGGCTTCAAATAGAAATTGAAAGAGAACATCCCCCGGCTTAGCGCCGATTGCCATCCTTAATCCTATCTCCGGCGTACGTTCTTTTACGGATAATAACATTATTGCGAGAATTCCTACGCCTCCAACAATGAGCGATATTGCAGCAATTGCATTTATAAGGTTTGTTAAGGAGGTGTCGGTCTCGCT
>JBJKRP010000234.1:0-11181 GCA_046704565.1 Ignavibacteriaceae bacterium
GCTGCGGCAGAGCCTCCGCTTGAGCCTCCCGGCACGCATTCATTATCAATTGGGTTCAACTCATTACCGAAGGCTGAGTTTTCGTTTGACGATCCCATTGCAAATTCGTCGCAGTTTGTCTTGCCGATTATTATTGCATCTTCATCAATTAATTTTTGAACTGCAGTAGCGTTATAGATAGAGGTGAAATCTTTTAATATTTTAGATGAGCAGGTGGTAGGCTTATCCTTAATTGCAAGTACATCTTTAACTGCGATAACAGCACCTGCAAGCTTTCCGTGCTGTCCTGATTTAATTTTGTTTTCTACCGCGGAAGCCTGTTCCGTTGCGTCATCAGCAAACACAAAGTTAAAGGCATTAAGGTGCTTGTTCTTTTCTATTTGATCCAGGAAAAATGCAATATTCTCTGTTAATGAGAGTTCGCCTTTTTTTATCAGCTCAATTTTTGATGTAAAGTTATTGTAAGGAAGCAACGGTTATCCCGCAGTTTATTATTGGTAATTGAATTTGTTTTTAGCTTAGGAAGGATATTGAAGAAGGCTAAGAATACACGGAGTCAAAAAAATATCCGCTTGCTTCTTAGCCTCAACCTAAGCCTTTCGTCTTTAAGGTACTTGCTTGTTTTCGGTTTTCTTGTCTTCCGAGCCGGAAGGTTTCGCTTCTTCTTCGCCGCTTAAAGCTTTTTTAAATTCACGGATTCCTTTGCCCAGTCCCTGAGCTAAGTCCGGAATCTTTTTAGCACCGAATAAAACCATAATTACGATTGCGATGACTAAAATTTTCGTAAAGCTTAAATCTTCAAACATTACTGCTCCTTGATACTTATCTTTCTATTTAAATTATTAACTTTTTCGGGATAAAGCATAAGAAAGGTTGTAAGACCTTTCAGGTTTGGCTGCCAAAAACCGTTATGCTTTATTCTCTGTCTTCTTGTTGTCGTCAGTGACTTTTATATCTTCCTGGACGTCCTTAATAGCTTTCTTGAACTCACGGATACCTTTACCGAGCCCCTGTGCCAGGTCCGGTATTTTTTTAGAACCGAAGAGAACGAGGACAACAAGCAATATCACAATCAGCTCGCCCATGCCCATATTATCAAACATATTAACTCCTTAGTTTAAACTATTTAAAATTGATTCAAAAAACATTCTGCCGTCAGTCTTGCCGAGCACCGGGTCGCAGGCTCTTTCCGGGTGGGGCATCATTCCAAGGACATTACCTTGCTTATTCATAATACCTGCAATGTTCCCGGTCGATCCGTTCGGATTTGATTCTTCGGAATAGCTGCCGTCTCTTGAAGTATATTTGAAAATGATCTGCTTATTTTCCACAAGTGATTTAAGAGTATCTTCATCGGCAAAATAATTTCCTTCGCCGTGGGCAACCGGTATCTTTAATGGCTTCCCGTTATTTATTTTATTTGTAAAAATCGTATTCTTATTCTCGATTGAAAGATAGACATCTTTGCAAGCGAACTGCAGAGATTTATTTTTTATCATAACGCCCGGAAGCAGCCCGGCTTCCAGCAGTACTTGAAAGCCGTTGCAGATACCTATAACAATACCGCCTCTGTTTGCAAAGTCAATTACCGAGTTCATTATGGGAGAAAACCTTGCGATGGCGCCGCAGCGCAGGTAATCGCCGTAGGCAAATCCGCCGGGGAGAATAATGACGTCGGAATTCTGAATGTCATGATCTTTATGCCATAAAAAATTTACCTCGGCATTCATTATTTTCTTTAGCGCATAATATGCGTCGTGGTCGCAGTTAGAACCGGGAAAAACAACTACGCCGAACTTATTCTTCATATTGCTTCTTCCTTGCCGGTAACGCATTCCGAAAGTGTAAACTCGTAATCTTCCATTATCGGATTAGCAAGCAGCTTGCGGCAGTATTCATTTATTTCTTTTTCCGCGGCAGTTTTGTCTAAGGTATCAACAGTAAACTCTATAAATTTTCCGATGCGTGTATCTCTAATATTAGTTAAGCCGAGATGCGCCGCTCCTTTCTCAACAGCCTTGCCTTGAGGGTCAAGTATGGAAGGTCTTCTTTTTATAAGGACTTTAGCTTTAAACAAATTATCAACTCAATATTATTTAATCGGTTATATTTTTAATCATCTTAATTGCCGTCTTGTTCTTAGTTTGATTTTTAGTCAGGGAAAAAAGAGCAGGAGAAACGATTAAGAGTGTTGCCTATTCATACATAAAAAATTTATTTACATTCCTTGCCGGTTAAAATTTCTTAGCAAGTATATAAAAAACATGGCGAAAAATACCAAATAAGATCATGAAAACAAAGATGTAAAACAGTGCCTTGCCGGATGTTACAATTAAAAGAATAATACACACGGCAACAAATCCAAAATGAAAGGGCTTTTCTTTAATGCCTTTGGGAGTAAACTTCGGGAGGGTATCATATCTAATTGTACTTACCATTAAGAATGAGAGCGCCAATATCATCGGTATTGTAAATGAAGAATACGGAGCTTCGAATCCGATGCCTGTCTTGTAATATTCAAGCACAAAGGCGGCAATGGTAATTGCGGCGGAAGGAATCGGGAGCCCTTTAAAATATGATTTATCAAACCCGATAAGCTGAACGTTAAACCTTGCCAGCCTAAAGCCCCCGGCAATCATAATTAATGAGCTGATTATTACGCCGATAGAGTTGTAGCTTGCCAGTTGAGTTTTAAAAATTAAAAAAGAAGGAGCGGCTCCGAAGCTGATAAGATCCGAGAGGGAATCCAGCTCAACGCCAAGCTCGCTGCTGGAATGAGTAAGCCTTGCCATTATTCCGTCGAGCGCGTCAAACACAGCGGCAATAATAATTAGAAGAGCCGAATAAATATATTTGCCTTCACTCGCATTTATAATAGACAGGAATCCGCAGAACATATTCATTGCGGTAAAAAGGTTGGGAATTACTGACGGAGTAAGCCTAAAACGGTTCCTAATCAATTTTCAAACTCGAATAAAATAGTTTCGCCCGCAATTACCCGGTCTCCTTTACTCACCTTCGGCTGCCAGAATTCAGGAACAACAACGTCAACGCGGCTGCCGAATTTTATCATACCAAACCTTCTACCCGCCACTACCGAGTCGCCGGGCTTAATCTCATAAATTATTCTTCTTGCAATAAAGCCTGCGACCTGGGTAAAGAATATTTTTCCGTATTTGCCGGAAATGCCGAACTCGGCACGCTCGTTTTTTTCGGAAGCCTTATCATTAAAAGCAGAAATGAATTTGCCTTTATAATACTTTAGGAACTCAACCTTGCCGTTAACCGGAATCCTGTTTACATGTACGTTCAGCGGTGACATGAATATCGAGACTTGCTTGGCGCTGCCGTTGATGAACTTGCTGTCTAAAACATCTTTTACAAAAAGCACTCTGCCGTCTGCCGGTGAAACAACTACATTATCCTTTTGCGGCAAACTTCTTTCCGGGTCTCTGAAAAAGTATAAGGAAAATAAAAGGAACAACAGCGGTATAAGAATAATAAGTGATTTTAGAATCTCATCATTAACAAAATAGCTGACTAAAGATAGTAAGAATGTAGTAATTGCAATTACTACAAGAGTAGAATATCCGTACTTAGTCAACATTTCTTATTGAGCGCTCATTATATTAAATAAGTGGTCTGTGTAGTGCTTAATCTCGGCGGAAGTGTTAAACTTATAAGGATCGACTGGTTTTTCTTCTTTGTTAAGAGGAATAATTTTTAAGCTTTTCGGGGTAAAGTCGTCAACAACAAAAATCTTTTCTTCAAACTTACCGAAGTGGCAGGTAGCTTCTGCCAGGATGTAGCCGCGTCTCTCAAAAAAAGATTTTAGTACAGCGTTAACTTTGGAACAAATTCTGTTTATTAGCTTCAAATGTTCTACCGAGCAAAGGTCAAATGCAATTAAATGGCTTTCCGTAATCATCGAATCTTTTCCGTTACCGGTATGGATTTCAAAGATCGGGAGGTTAAGCAAATTCCCTTCTTTCATTCCGAAAATTTTAGCAGTTCTTTTGTCTGCAACATTTAAAATCTTAACTGCAAAAGGGAACTTTGTGTGCCTGAGAACTTTAATTGAATTTTTATTATGGCTTTTAACAAACGCCGCCGGTATGTGGTATTCTTTCAGATATTCAAAGAAGAAAGAATTAATAGATGCAAACTTCTCACCGAGATTTTTAATCTTAACTTTTCTATCTCCGTTAAGCGGGATAGTATCTTCGTATTCTATAACGAAATAATCCTTTTCATCAAAGAAGAATTCTTTTCTCGAAATTTCTTCCTCGCTGTGATTAAATCCGTTGATTTTATTCAACGCTGTTTTTTCCTCTGAAATTTAAGCATAGAAATTATGAAAATTAGGTATAAAAAGTCAATCGAATATATTATATTTACCGGAAAATAAAAAACAATAATTTACCTGAAAGTGTAGATAAAATTAGACAGGAGGCACTTAATGAAGGGCGGAATGCAAGGAATGCTGAAGCAAGTTCAGAAAATGCAGGAAGAAATGCAGAAGGTTCAGAGCAAGCTTGGAGACATTACTGTTAGTGAAGAGGCAGGAGGCGGAATGATTAAAGCTACTGCTAACGGTAATAAAGAACTGGTAATGGTAGAAATTGACCCGCAGGTCATCAAAGCGGAAGAGAAAGAAATACTTGAAGATTTAATTGTTGCGGCAGTAAACAAGGCATTACTTTCTGCAAATAAATTAGCAGAGGAAGAAATGTCCAAGGTTACAAAAGGGATGCTTCCGCCGGGATTAAATATTCCCGGATTGTAGCCGTGCAAATTGCAGAGCCTCTGGCGGCGGCGATTGAGGAACTTAGCAAGCTCCCCGGAATAGGAAGGAAGACTGCTCAACGACTGGCGCTACATATTTTGAAATCGGAAAAGGATACTGTTGATAATCTCGTAAACGCAATTCTTCAATTAAAATCCAGGCTTAGGTTTTGCTCTCGCTGCTATAATCTATCAGAAGAGGAGCTTTGTGAAATATGTAAAAGCGAAAAGAGGGAGAAATCTATTGTTTGTGTCGTTGAAGATGCAAGCGACGTTCTCGCCATAGAAAAGACCAATGAATTCAACGGGCTGTATCATGTTTTGGGAGGCGTTCTCTCGCCGCTTTCGGGAATTAGCGCAGAGCAATTAAGAATAAAGGAATTGATAAAAAGATTTCAGTCCGAAGATATCCGCGAAATAATCCTTGCTTTGAATCCAGATACTGAAGGAGAAACTACAACGCTTTACCTTGCAAAATTGATAAAGCCGCTTGGAGTAAAAGTTTCGAGAATTGCGCGCGGGCTGCCTGTGGGCAGCGATCTTGAATTTGCCGACGAAGCGACAATAGGGAGAGCAATGCTTGGAAGAATAGAACTTTAAATGGATGAATGGTACAAAGACTGGTTTGATACCGAAGAGTATTTAATCGTCTATCGGAACAGGAATGAAAAAGAAGCTGAAAGGCTTGTTGGTTTAATCTTAAAAAATATTGAAATAGAAACCGGAGATAAAATACTGGATATGGCTTGCGGGACAGGAAGACACTCGGTTTTATTTGCGCGCATGGGCTTCGAGGTAACGGCAATTGATTTGAGCAGGAACTTGCTGTCCATTGCAAAAGAAGCTGCAGACGAAGAGAGTTTGAAAATAAACTTTATCCGGTCGGATATTAGGCGCTTTACATTAACCAACGATTTCAAGCTGGCTGTAAATTTATTTACGAGCTTCGGATATTTTGAACCGGATTATGAAAATTTTTTAGTACTGAAGAATGCATTTGAGCATTTGGTACCTCATGGGTATTTTGTGATTGATTTCCTTAACAGGAATTTTGTAGAAGAAAATTTGGTGCCGGAGACAAACGTTGAATACCGCGACAGGTTTATCTTCCAAAAAAGAAGAATTGAAAATGACCGCGTAATTAAGCAAATTACGATCCGGAAAAACGGAATAGAAAAAATTTACCATGAATCCGTAAAGATGTACGGCAAAGATGAACTATCGGACTTAATCTCCAAAGCCGGGTTTAACATTAGAAATTATTTTGGAGATTACAGCGGAAATAATTTTGACCTAAAAACTTCACCAAGAATTATTATAATAGCTCAGAAATGAAGCTGTTTATTTTTATACTTGTTACTTTGCTATTCGGGGGCTGCGACCTGTTTACAACACGAACAGCGCAAGCGCCTACACAGCCCCGCTCGGATTACCAGCAGGCAGTCACTCCCGACATTATGATCTCGAACTTTATTAATTCACTTAAAGATAAAAGCGAGGTGAATTATGCCTCATGTCTCTCTGATTCTTCCTTCTCACAGAAGGTTTTTTCTTTTTCGCCGTCAAGCGCCGCAATGGCGCAGTATCCGTCGCTATCGGATAATTGGAGTAAGAAAAACGAGGAGCAGTATCTGAATAATTTAATTACCAAGATACCTCAGAATATGCCGATTACATTAACACTGTCCAATGTTTCCGAAAGTCCACAGGGTGACAGTCTTATTTATACCGCTTCCTATTTTATAAATGTTCCGACAAATGATCCTACCTTCCCGCAAAACTATCAGGGCGAACTGAGATTCAACATGATTAGAGATTCGCGTTCAATCTGGAGTATATATTACTGGCAGGATACTAAAAGCACCAACCTTCCAAGCTGGAGCGATCTGAAAGGACGTACTTACTACTAATGTGTACGCCGGGAAAATTCTTTCAATACTTTATTGCGGGAAAAATCGAGAAGCTGAAAAATATTAAAGTAGAACGGCGGCGTTATAATAAATTTAAATCTTATCGAACCTGTAAAGAGATTACTTCGAAGTCCCGATTAGTCTTTTTAATTATACCGGCTGCGGCGCTTATAATTTTATCCGGATGCCGAAATCCTTTTGCGCCTGCGCTGGATGAGAGTACAAGCACTTCATCCAGCGGTCTGTCTGACCAAACAACTACAGATGGTGTTTTCCAGAACTTCCAGTATGCCTATACTTTCAGAGATACGGTTATCTATGGAAGATTGATTAGCCAGGATTTTGTTTTTACATACCACGATTATGATAAAGGCATTGATGTTTCATGGGGAAGAGACGACGAAATGAAAACGACCTACGGGTTATTTCAGAATTCACAGAGACTGGATTTAATCTGGAATAACATTGTATTATCCAGCAGCGATTCAACTACGGCAACAATTGTTCGAGGATTTAACCTGACTATTACTTTCAATCCTACAGATGTTGAAAGGATTGACGGAAGGGTAAACATGACGCTGAAAAAGGATCCTTCATCCAATAAATGGCTTATTTCCAAGTGGATTGATGAATCGAACTTTTAATTTAAGCCGGACGAAAACAAAAAGTTTTGACAATAAGTTTTTTGGGACGGGCAAGGTAAATCCGTAAATTTGCAGTGAAAAATTTTTAACTGAAAGCTTAATGATATTTTTTTGGCTTAAAGAATCTTTTAAATTAATCGGACGCGCGAAGTCGTCGTTTTTCCTTTCGCTTATTTCAATGAGCATCTCCGTCTTTTTAATTACTGCATCGCTGATTTCAATTCAGCTTTCAAACAGGCTTCAAAGAAACATTAAGCAGAGCGTAAGCATAAACATTTTTCTGAAGGACACTCTTTCAAACAACCAGATCAGCCGGTTAAAGACAAAGATTAAAGACAACTATTTCATTAATAGTATAAAATACATTGATAAAAACCAGGCTGCCAAAGATTTTATAAATGAAACAGGAGAAGATTTTAGACGCGTGCTGGATTATAACCCGCTTCCGGCTTCCTTCTTAATTACTCTTAAGGAAGGCTATGTTGAAAAAGATTCCCTGGATAAGATTGTTGCCTCAATCAGCAGCTATAACGGCGTGGACGATGTAGTATTCCAGCAGGGATTTGTTTATAAAGTTCTTTCCTTTATAAAGAAGATTCAATCTTACATATTCGCTTTTACGGGAATTCTCTTTTTCATTTCAATCTACATTGTTTTCAGTACAGTTAAGCTTGTAACAAAATCAAAATATGAAGAACTTGAGACAATGAAGCTCGTGGGCGCAAAGCTCTCGACAATCAAGATGCCAATAGTTTTAAATTGTATACTGATAGGCTTTTTCGCCGGTATTATTTCTTTGGCAATTTTCTATTACATCAATCATTACTTCAGCGCTATCGGAGACTTACACAGGCTGTTCAGCTTTAATAATTTGTCATTCGTAATTATCGTTCTGGCAATCGGACCGGCTATAGGCTTTCTGGTCAGCTTATTTTCGCTTAGGAAAATAAACTTGAGGATTTGATGTGGCTTAGATATTTCCTAACTTTTCGACATTAATTTTTGTAATTGGAGACTTTGAGTAAGTTAAATTTAGTTTTCGTTTTATTCATTACTATACTTTTTTGCCGGTTTGCAATCGCACAGAATTTACCGGACTACGCTGAGCGTCAATTTAATCCGCTGCAGGATTCAACTAAGAAGATTCAAAACCTGCCGCTTGAGACAGGCGACGAAAGCGTTGATCCTGATGAATATGTTGTCGGGGCAGGCGATAGATTTTTTATTGCCATCAGCGGCTTACAGGATGTTTCTTATAATACGATAATAAACCAGAACGGTTTTCTTTTCGTTCCGAAAGTAGGCGGTGTAGATTTAATGAATTTAACTCTTAACAATGCTAAAGAGAAAATAACCGCGGCGATAAATAAATATTTTAAAAATGTCGATGTATTTATCTCTCTGGTTGGAATAAGAAAAATAACCGTTTCGCTCCTCGGCGATGTAAAAGATCCATCTTCCTTTGTGCTTCCCGGGAACTCAAGGCTGATGGATCTTATCGGAAAGTCCACCGGACTGACTGTAACTTCCGACTATCGGAACATAAAAATCAAATCTCAGGATGGAACTTCGAAGGTATATGACTTCCTTAGATATCTAAGATTAAGCGATAGAAAAGATAACCCTCTGCTGCGCGAAGGGGATGCCGTTATTGTTGATAAGATAGACAAGATCGTTTCCATAAAAGGCGAGGTTAAATATCCCGGCGTTTATGAATATGTTCCCGGTGAAACTGCTGCAGATCTGATAAAGTTAGCAGGAGGCTTTTTAAGCAAAGCAAGAACAGATACGATAGAAATTGTCGACTTTAAGCCGGGAGGAAAGCTGCAGGAGAGCGAATATTATTCTTATGATGAGCTGGTTAATGAAAATATTATTCTTAAAGACAATGACATGATCCTGGTCCGCCGGATCCCTCAATATTTAATTCCGCGGTATGTTAAAGTTGAAGGCTGGGTAAAGTTTCCCGGTGAATATAAAATTATGCAGGATAAGACCACGCTTGTCGATATTATAAACGAGGCTGGAGGCTTCCTGAAGGATGCCTCACTGACAGATGCGACTTTAACCAGAAATGTCGATACGGTTGAAAATGATCCCCAGTTTGAAAGACTTAAATCAATGCAGCGCAAAGATATGACCGACGACGAATACGGCTATTTTAAAGCAAAGTCGCTTCAAAGAAAAGGCAAAGTTGTTGTAGATTTTAATGCTTTATTCCGCGGGCATGACTTATTAGAGAATGTAGTGCTTAAGAAAGGGGATGTAATCAATGTTCCCGAAGCAAAAAATTATATTATCATGCTCGGACAGGTTGTTAACCCGGGCAGTATTATTTATCAAAAAAAATTATCGGTGGATGACTACATCCGCATGGCTGGGGGTTACGGATGGCGTGCTGATAAGGGAAGCGTAAGAGTAATCAAAGCAAATACCGGAGAATGGATAAAAGCGGACAAAGTCGATTCGCTTAGCCCGGGCGATGCAATTTGGGTTCCTGAGGAGCTGCCTGCGGCAAAATTCTGGGATGTGTTTACAACTTCCCTTCAGATAGTCGGTCAGCTTGCAGCCATTGTTGCCGCAACGGTTGCAATAATTGTTGCCACAAGGAGATGACATTGAGCTATCACGAAGCTATAAATATTATCCTGACTCATAGAGTAAGAATTTTAAAAACAACATTGCTCTCCGTGGTGTTTATTTTCCTGATACTGCTGTTGGTTTACCCGGTAACCTATCGTTCTACGGCTACGGTATTGCCTCCTGAGCAAAACTCGCGAATGCAGGGTTTTGAGAGCCTTTTAAGCGGGCAGAACCTTTCCAATTTATTTTTTGAAAATAATTCTTCGTCAAATTCACAGTTGTATATGCAAATATTGAAGAGCCGCACTGCAGCGCTTTATGTTGTGGAGAAAAATAACCTGATGAAGTTCTTCGGCATTTCAAATAAATATAAGGCAGCGAAAAAGCTGGAAGATAATTTGAATGTGGAAGTATCCAAGGAAGGTATAATATCCCTAAACGTAGATGTCAGCTCTTCGCTGTTCCCGTTATTTACAGGACAGCTTGATTCGATTAAAGCTCTTTCAGCAGCAATATCAAACAGCTTTGTTGAGGCGCTCGATATGATAAACCGCAGTAAGCTGGTTTCAACCGCAAAGAAGTCACGCGAATTCATCGGTCAGCAGCTTGATAAGACCAAAGCCAGGCTTGATTCGGTTGAGAATGAATTAATGTTTTTCCAGGAGAGGAATAAAGCTGTCTCGCTCCCCGACCAGGTTAAAGCAGCAATAGACGCTGCTGCAACTATCAGGACTGAGATTGTAAAGACTGAAATCGAGATAGGTACTCTTCAAAATAATATGAGGGAGGACAATAAGACTTTGCTTGCTCTTAAAGACAAGCTTCAGCAGCTTAAAGACCAGTATTCCAGGATGGAGATGGGCAGCCAGGATTATCTTGTAACTTTCAAAAGCGTACCGGAGCTTGGTAAAAAGCTTGCCGACCTGGTTCGGGAAGTTAAAATTCAGAATGAGGTTTATGCTTTGCTACAGCAGCAATATTACAAGGAACTGATACAGGAGAACAAGGATTTGCCCACAATCCAGGTACTTGACCCGGCTATTCCGCCTTTAAAAGCTCAATCGCCGCGTTTATTATTTTCTTCTTTCATGGGAGGTTTATTTGTTTTTATTTTTATGTGCGGTGCGGTAATCATTAATGAAAAGAGAACAAGAAGTTATATCTTAAAGAATAAGGAGAACCAAATTGTATAAACCAACGGCAGTTGTAACAGGCGGTGCAGGCTTTCTCGGCTCGCATCTTTGCGACAGGCTATTAAG
>JBJKRP010000235.1:0-5288 GCA_046704565.1 Ignavibacteriaceae bacterium
ATTTATATGCAGGCAGATTATTTACATATATTTATCATGAGCAATTTTATTGACTATTCAATAACTTTAAATTAAAGGATTTGAACCTTCAAGTATATTCTTAAAGTTTTCTTAGGCAAAATAAAAATCATAGTTATTGTTAATTTAATTAACTCAAGTTACGCAAGAAGAGAGATGGCATCTTTTCTTTTTAAAAAGATTTCGATAATAGTTCTGTTTCTTTATAAAAATAAATATTTATTCTCTCTATAAAAGATGCCATCTCTTGCTCTTATGCATTTTGCGTAAATTCAGTAATTAAGATAATTCACGTTCTATAACTATCATTATTCGACTTACTTAGCTTGAAGGTTTCAATCCTATTGATATATTTTATTTTAGAACAACAAGCTCAATTAGTAATTCACATTCAAATTGGTCTTCGGGGAAACTGTTTTCTTTCTTATTATAACTACTTTGTTGGTAAGTTCCCGAAATTAATTGGACTTGTAATCAATTCATGAATGAATTTCAAACAGAAAGCAAAGCTATTAAGATAATGAATAGAAAAAATTTATACTTTATATTTACACTCTTTTTTCTTATTTATTTTTTACCTAAAAATATTTTCGCTCAAACCACACCGGTTATTTTACTAATGGACAATGGTAAGGGCTCGTCAGTTTCAAACCACGGCTACAGTAATGTAACTATTAATTTATATAAAGGTGCCATTGTTGGTAATGGTGCGACATACGGACCAGCCTGGAGCACCGATGTTCCCTTCCAATATACCGGGAACTATTCAATACTGCTGCACGGCGGCAATGATAACATTAGCCTGGTAAGCAGCAGCATGGATTTTACGGTAAAGAACTATACCGTAGAGGCATGGATAAAGCCGCAGCTAAACAATGCTGTGTATGAGTACATATCTCAGGCATCGACACATAGTAACAGCGCTTTGCAGTTCAGGCTTGAACGGGTGAACAGCAGTTTGAAGCTGGAAGCCTTAATCCGGAATAATACAACTGCGGCGTGGGATACAATGCAAAGTGATACAGGTTCAATAAAGGTAAATCAATGGCAGCATGTAGCGGTAACATTTGACAGCACTGCAGGAAGTAAGCTTTATATAAACGGTCAGGCAGTAGACAGCATTGGTGCGGCACCCGCAGTATCCATTGTTAAAGACTGGATAGTTGGAAGCCGAACCGCTAATTCATTCCAGGGTAATATAGATGATTTCCGCATTTCGGATTTTGCAAGGGTGCCGGGTGACGGGAGCGGAAAAGATACTTCACAGGCTTGGAACAATACCGTCGGCTATCCGGCAGATTCGGCACAAGTAGCAATTCTAAAAATAGCTCCGGGCTATGCAACGAACGACGGCAAGAACACAAACAGCTTTGTAATCGAAACACTTAATTCAAACGACATTCCCTTTACCTTTATTGATCCGTCTGTAATTCAGCAAGAAACCAACCCGGAAGTAATTTATAAATACAAGTTAGTCATCATTCCGTACTTCAGTTACGGCCAGGAGCAAAATCTTCAATTAGATACAAAGTATTATTACCAGTGGGGCGGCAGAGTAATTATATTTGACTTACCAGGCAGCAGCAGCTATGGAACACAACTTATAAATTATATCTTTAGTTTAAGCAAATCCTCAGGCTCTATTCCTTCGCAGCAGGTGCTTACCGCTAATTCGGTAGGAGATACTTTATTCACCGAAAAAAGTGTTGCCATACAGGCTCCTTCAGCATTTACACCTTATACCATTTCCAGTCCCGAAGCCGCAACAACAGCAATGAAATACGGCTCATATAACGGAGTTGTTATCACACCGGATGAAGCAAATGCTTATATTGCGGTACCCCTTACGTTATCCGGAACCTTTGAGCAAATAGTAGCAAGGAAACGCTTGTTCGATGAAATTGTTAATATGACTCTTTCACACAATACACAGCAGGTACCTATTCCGGCTAATGTTATGCCTATAGATCCTATCCCCGGCAATACTGTTTCGTTAGATAAAACGAGCGGTCAATTATTTGTAAACGGTAAGCCCTTTTTCCCAAAAGCCGTTTACTACGGCACTCTTAACGGATACCACCATATGTCTTATGATTCCATGGTATCATACTACAAGGCGCATGACCTTAATACAATCATACAGCCTGTAAATTATTATCCGGGCGATAATATTAATTACCTTGAAAACTATTTAAATACTTGTCAAAAGTATGGCATGAAAGTCATATTTTATTTAGGTGCTATCTACAGAGATGAATGGATATTAGACTTAATGAGGTTTAGAAATGATCCTGCTTTAATCGGGTATATCTTGCAAGACGACGGTTACTGGTGGGAATATAATGCGATAAACAGGGAGACAAACTTAATAAGAAAATACGACACAAAGAATTTTCTTGAAGTGACACTCTATCTCGATTTTCGAAACCCAAATCGTGTGGCAGACCCAACTGCATGGGATAGGTGGAAGACATACTACAGCCAGCCGGGAGTATTTCCACTGCCGTATCTGTACCCTATTATGAAAGATGGGTATTACATGGAGCCTGATATTATTGGCGGGGGAGGATTTGATGATTATTACAGGATGGCGAACAATGTACAATCAAAAATAGGTTATCGCTATCAGCATCAATGGCTGCAAACCGGCATGCAGTTTGACGCATTCACATTTTTCGGCCTGTCATTTACAGATGCGTTTAATGAGACTTTCATTCCATCGGCTGAACAGATGAGATTAGAGCTCTATGAAGAAATGATTGCAGGAGTGAAAGGCGATTATCTCTTCTTTCATCCGTTTTTACTTGAAAGCGGTCTCGGGCGGGGACGCATAAATACAATTGATATCATCTTCAGAAAGATGGATATGATTAACAACTTTATTACACTTGGAACATGGACTCCGACAAGCACGGTTAATTACAGCAGTCAAATCGATGCCGCCAACTTTCAGTATAATGGGAGTACTGTTACAATGCTTCGCCGTAAAAATTATCCACAGTATATAGACTACGTTGATGATTCAACCTTGACTAATGTTGAGATACAGAAGCCGCAAAGCGGCGCTTCATATCTAATTGATTTCCCTGAAATAGATACCTTACAGACTGATTCGGTTATTACTCTAAAGAACTTTGATTTGACGACAACGATTCTAACAACAAACGATAATGCAGTGGTTGATTCGATAAAGACTGCAATGACCAATGAACTTGCAAAAAATGCAAGGTGTGCTCTGGAAGTTCTTAAAGATAAACGGGCAAAGACTGAAGCGGTAACCGACAAAGTGGGCAGCTATAAAACTCTGCCTTCAGGGGTTCCGGATTTGTTATCGGAAGGAAGAGCAGAGTATAATCAAGTTTTGATAGATTTTAAAGCAGGAAATTATGTCGCGTCTTATAATTTGTGTCATACTGTAATGCTGATTTACAGGAAGATACAAAGACTTATGATGCAGCAGGCGGAAGCATATTGGCAAACAAATCTCGGCGGAAACAATATTGCAAGAAAATATTTAGCATTTTATTTCGGAATACCTAAGTTCTATCAGTTATATGCCAACGGGCAGGCAGTTGCACCGGGTGAATTAGGCAACAACGTACTCAGCAAGCTTGCGCAGCTTGATAAAGAAATAGTTAGTTCCGTAAACAATACAAACAGCCGGCCTGAGACATTTGCACTTTACCAGAATTATCCCAATCCGTTTAACCCAACGACTATGATTAAGTACCAAATTCCCAAATCCGAATTTGTGTCGTTGAAAGTGTACGATATACTCGGCAGGCAAGTTTCCGTGCTTGTAAATAAAGAGCAGAAGGCAGGAACGTATAGTATTGAGTATGGAGTAAGGAGTAAGGATCTAGCAAGCGGAGTTTATTTCTACCGGATACAAGCCGGAAATTTTATACAGGTTAAAAAGATGTTATTAATTAAATGAGCCTTGCTAATTTAATAATATCTCATGTTATGCAGACTCCCGGAATATCACAAAGTGATTTCTGTGCAGATGGAGTGGAATAAGCGAAATTACTCTATTATTCCAACATTCCAATACTCCAAGCGCTGGTTTTGTGAAAGGTGACTTAATAATTCCGGCTCAATCGCAAATGCTCTTTAGTGAACTACTCCATTGTTCGAAAGATTTTATAAGAGACTTATTAAATACTATGAATAACATATACAATCGCTTTGTATTACTTTTTGCGTTAATAGTTAGTATTTTCTTTCCCACTGCGGCAAAGACTAATCCAAATAATTTTAACAAGCACACGGTTGCACCGGAAATTGCAGTTTTGCAGCCTATAGAAAAAGATGCGTCCGCCGAAGGTATGGCAGCATTTCAATTTGTTAAGAAAGTTCTGGAGGAAAACCATCTTCGCTTTGATTTGTTCGGCCTTCCGTTAGTAAATGATGAGCTCAATGCAGGAGCCATATACAAGTATAAGCTTGTTATAGTTCCTTATTTTCATTTTAGTGTAAATTTTTATTCATATAAAGTAGTGCTCGATTACTATTATGCCGGCGGCAAAGTAATCATGTTGAATGACAGCAGCAGCGGAATGTATGGGATGCGTAATTTCATATTTGGAAATGGGAAGGCTGATACTGTCTTCTATACAAAAGACGGAGCCAATGCTTTAATAGGTACTTCTATTTTCCCCGGCACACAAACAAAAGCTGCCGTAAGAGACCGGATGTTCATAGAGGTTGTCAATAAGGTACTTTCGAGAAAACGCCGTTTTACAAAGCTGCCTAAAGAAATAAAGGCAATTGATTTCGGCAAGACAAATACAGTAGTTTTAAAAAACGGAGTGCTAAAGGTAAATGACAAACCGTTCTTCCCGAAAGGTGTTTACTATGGCAGTGATTATGCAATGCCTCCCGGAAATTTTGAGCGTTCTGTAAAAATATATGCCTATCATGACCTTAATACTGTTGTTTTGCCGGTTAATTTCGGCAGTGATTGGTTTAATGTTACAAGACGTCGTCTTGATATATGCGAAAAATACGGACTTAAGGTCGTTTTTTATTTGGGCGGTCTCATAAAAACCGGGCGCACACTCCGCCTTATGAAATTAAGAAATCACCCGGCGCTAATCGGGTACATTCTTGTAGACGATGCCGAATGGTGGGAACTGCCGGCGATTAAAAGATGGTCGGAAGTAATTAGGAAGTATGATAAGAAAAATCTTCTTATGTCGACTCTGTTTTTGGATTTTCGTCATCCTGAAAAAGTTCCCGATCAATCAATCTGGGCTAAGTGGAAGAAG
>JBJKRP010000236.1:0-3327 GCA_046704565.1 Ignavibacteriaceae bacterium
ATCTGGCAGCGTTCCGGTGAATGGACGTTCAAATATAATTCGACCAGTCTGATAGACTCCGTAATTATCGATCCTGACAAATTATTACCCGATGAGAACCGGGATAATAATGTATGGACTTCAGGCACGGCGAGCGCCTCAAGATAGTCTGCAAATTATTAAGGCAGAATCTTCGGTTAAATATAGTTGTAATGCTTAATTGCCTTATTGCTTCCAAGCCCGGACAATACGGCAATTAAACAATTTAACCATTAGCTGTAGTTTTTCTTTTTCCTTTTTTAATAATTATATTTGTCTTTGAATATATTTTTCGAGTAATTTAAGGTAGCCAGGATATTTGATGCAAAGTTCCAAAATTGAATTTTTAACTAAGTATAACGGTTTAGTTAAGCTGGCAATTGAGACATCGCCAAACTTACCTGATAAATTATGCGAGTTTTTGGTTAGCGAATACGAGCTTCATGCAGTTGTCCTTTTCAAAATAAATGAAAATGACAGCTTAACCTTGATAGGCAAAGCCGGAGAAGTTAAAAAAAGTCTTGGCAAAAGCTCTACCTTCGAATGTAAAGCCTGCAAATTGCTGAAAAATAATATCGGGTCTTCTACGCTAAGCATGCAGGCGGACTGCGGCATCCAGATCTCCGAATACGTTGTTTACGAAGGTTGTCTCTTCCTAAAGTTGAACAATAAAACCAATGCTATGTTTAAGGTCGCCAAGAAGTCGCCTTTTGTCAACAACGACAGGGATAATCTTCAGAACATCGGCGATGCTGCCGGTAACTTGCTTGATATCTGGGCTGGAAATAAAAGCGGCGGGCTGCTTTCTACAAGCCTGATTATTTCAGAGATCGCACATGAGCTTAGAACCCCCACCAACAGTATAATGGGCTTTGCTTCCTTGCTTAATGAAGATAACCTTACTTCCTCGCAGGCTGAATACGTTTCGACCTTGAAGGACAGCGCGTTTAATCTTCTTGCCTTAATAAACGATCTTATCGATCTTGCTAAAATTGAGTCCGGCGTAACTAAAGAAGTTTTATCCAACATAAACATTAAAGACTTTATAGAAGAAGTAATAAAGCTGTTCTCCGATAAGATTAACCGGAACAAGATCGACTTTATCATCAATATTGAAAAAGAGATACCGGACATCATCAAGATTGACACACCGAAGCTGCGCTATATTTTAATTAATATTATTACAACGTCTTTGCGGCTGACCGACAGAGGTAAAATTTCGGTATCGGTTTCCGCTCCTTTCCCGAATAAATTAAATTTTAGAATAACAGATTCCAGCAGCGGAATATCCTCCGCGAAACTTGGCGAGATTTTTAAGCCCTTCGCCTTAGCCGAGCTTGGAAATGTTAAGCTGGGAAATTCTACGGGACTGGGTTTAATCTTAACAAAAAAATACAGCGAGCTTCTTAAAGGCGGCTTTGAAGTTACAAGCATAGTCGGTAAAGGCACTACTTACAGCTTTACAATCGGGGTCGAACAGCTCTCCGGGATAGAAACTCAGTTGATGTCGCTTCCGAAACCGGGAAAGAAGAATAAGGTCCTTGTTGTTGAAGATGATTACGCAACTTCCAAGCTCTTAAGCAACTACCTGAACAAATGGGGCTATGAACCGACCATCGTAAATTCAGCCGAACAGGCTATGAAGGCAATTGACAAGGAAATTTATCTTGCTATCTTAATGGACATCGTTCTGCCGGATTCAAACGGCTTTGAGCTGCTTAAGAGAATGCGCGAGCACAAGAACACAAAGAATTCACCTGTAATCGTCTGCTCGGTAGAGGCTGAACAGCAAAAAGCCTTTTTGATGGGCGCCGTTGAATATTTTGTAAAGCCGATTAATTATAAGTACCTGGTCGAGGTGCTTACCAGCTACCGCTTGAGAAAAGATTCAAATATTTTAATTGTAGATGACGATGTGCCTACTCTGAATTTGGTTAAAGAGGCTATAGAGCAGGCAGGCTTCAACGCTATTGCCGAATCCCATTCGTCAAGAGTACCGGCAATGATTGATTCGCTTAGCCTCGATCTTGCCATAGTCGATCTTGACATGCCCGAACTTAACGGGTTTGATCTAATCAAGACTATAAAGTCTAAACCGGGCTTTGCAAAGCTTCCCGTTATCATCTACACAGGCAAGGAAAATTACAAGGAAGATTTGAAAAAGATAGACGGTATGTTTGCCGATCTGCTCGAAAAAAGCTCCACAAACATTGAAGAGCTTTCGGAGACAATAACCCAGATGATAAACCGGTTCGACGAACCGCCGCCGGTTGAAGAGGTTGCCGCTCAGAAAGATACCGTGAAGATTCTTCTTGTTGAAGACTACAAACACTCACAGATAATTGTTACAAGGCTCATGAAAAAGAATAACTTTGAATCCATCGTTGTAGTTGAGAACGGCGCGGAGGCTGTTGATGCGGTTAAGGTGCAGCACTTCGATTTGATTTTAATGGACATGCAGATGCCCGTAATGAACGGCTTCGAGGCTACCGAGAAGATAAGGCAAATTCCCGAGTATAAGGAAACACCTATTATAGCGCTGACTGCATTTGCCATGAAAGGCGACAGGGAAAAATGTCTTGATGCCGGCGCTACGGATTATATTCCGAAGCCTATCGACAGCCAGGAATTTATCGAGAAAGTGAAATACTACACCGATAGTAAGGTAAAAGTCTAATTGATAAATTGTCAAACAACTTATCTTCTTAGGAACTGTTCGGCAGTAAGACAATTTAACAATTAAGCCGTTTAGCAATGCATTTCTAAAACCTATTTCAACAGCTTTTAATATTTTTAACCGTCAAATATTTTTCTATTTTTAATTTTGAACTTGTAATTGCAGGATGATTAACGAAACAGTAAGAGTAAGATTTGCGCCGAGCCCGACCGGCTATCTCCATGTCGGCGGTTTGAGGACCGCATTATATAATTATTTATTTGCCAGACACAATAACGGCAAATTTATTCTGCGCATAGAAGACACCGATAGAAAGCGTTTCGTGGAAGGCGCCGTTGAAAATCTTATTGCTTCACTTAAATGGTGCGGGCTTGATTTCGACGAGGGACCGTCGGCTGGCGGTGATGCAGGTCCCTATCTGCAATCGCAGAGATTAAAGATTTATAACGACAATGCAGAGGAATTAATAGAAAGCGGACATGCATATTACTGTTTCTGCACACCGGAAAGACTTAACGCCTTGCGTGAGGAACAGCAGAAGCAGAAACTTCCCCAAGCCAGGTATGACAAACATTGCCTTTATTTAAGCAAAGATGAAATTAAAAAGAACCTTGCAGACGGCATTGACAAAG
>JBJKRP010000237.1:0-4307 GCA_046704565.1 Ignavibacteriaceae bacterium
TATCTATATCTACAAGCCATACGCATTCGGCTCCGGCTGCGTTGTTCTTAAGAGGGGCCGGCGAAATAGATAAAAAATATATAGAGTTTTTAATAAACCGGATTGAACTTGCAGCAGAGAATGCATTCAAAAATAAAAAGAATGTTCTGCTTGGCTTTAAGCAAACAGAGGTAAACGTTTCTGTCAACCGGAGGGAAAAAGGAATTAAGAGTGATATAAACCGTGAGTCAGGTACTGTTGATAATTCATTAAATGTAATCCGCATAGACGATGAAAGCCGGAAGCCGGTACTGCTGCTGGTAAATTATACCGCTCACCCGGTTACACTGCGATCAAACAATAATAAAGTCTCTGCTGATTATCCCGGCATCATTAATAAAATAGTCCGAAGCGAATTGGACTGCCCGGTTATGTTTTTGCAAGGGACCTGTGCCGACATTATTCCAAAGGCTTTCGGCACGTATGAGGAAACAAAAATTATCGGCGGTGTTATTGGCAGGGAAGTAGTGAACACTGCTAAAGAAATTATAACTGAAGATGTGAACAATTTTAATTTCATTCAAGATGATTTAATATTAGAATATGAAGCCACTCCGGATGAAAAATTACTACGCCGGCATATTTCCGAATTATCTCTTGTCCTTGATTTAGAGAAGGATGTCTGGAAGTTGGCAGACTTTGAATGGGCTAGTGAATTATATTCACGTTATCGAGATAAAACCAAAGAAATCCCGCTAAGTAAATGTATGCCTATTCAGGCAATTCACTTAAATAACTTCAATATAATTTTTCTGCCCGGTGAAATTTTTATAGATACCGGTCTGAAAATTAAAAACATGTCAAATGAATCTCCGGTGCTGATTGCAGCTTATTCCAATGATTGTTCAATAGGATATATACCAACCGCCGAAATGTGTAAACAAGGCGGATACGAAGTTGAGGATGCATATAAGTTTTACGGATTGTACAAGACAGCAGGTAATGCGGAAGATAGAATCTTGAGTAAAGCAGAAGAGGTGTTAAACCGTGTTGCACCATTTCCGGAGTAGTGAAATAATGGAAAAATGGAGTAGTGGAATGTTGGAATAGTGGTAATGGAATGGACCGGATGACTACATTAGCATAGCCATCACTCTGTAATATTTCAGTCAAAGATATTTGAAATTTTATACTATGGCTTAATCGATCGATATAGTCAATACATAGTGATAAGGTAATAAGGTTGCTTCCTTTGTGGTTTAATATTGCTACTAAGGTCGTGACACATGATAAGGTTTTATTATTCCTTTGTAAAGATGTTTAATTAAAGAAATGTCTGTAATCAAACCTTATAAAACTGTTCCAACCTTAGTAGAAAAATATCTCTAACATCTATCAAACCTTATTACCTTATTGTTGTTTTGTAAAAACTTTGACTCAGAATCTAACAAGTTCTTTCTTAGATTTTACCAAGTAGGAATCCAAAATTTCATAAACTCCAAATTATTAAACATAAAAACAATACTAAAAATAATTAAAGGTATACAAGTTGACCGTTTATGAAAAATAGCCACGAATTTCACTAATTACACTAATTATTTAAAATTCAATTCGTGAAATTTGTGAAATTAGTGGCTTAAAATCGCTAAATAAAAACTAGCGGTCAACTTGTGTAAAGGTAAAAGATGTATTACATATTATTTTATAAATTCATTGATGATTATCTTGAGAAAAAAACAACCTTTTGGGAACCTCATTTTGCCTACGTGGAAGAAGCATATAAGCGGGGTGATTTGATAATGGCTGGTGTGCTTGCCGAACCCACTGATTATGCGCTACTTGTATTTAAGGGCTACTCACCGAAACCGGCAGAGGATTTTGCGGAAAAAGATCCGTTTGTTTTAAACGGTATAGTAAAAGAATGGAAAGTTAGACCATGGACGGTTGCCATAGGTGGTTAAGGAATATCTCTTAGATAGCAGATGCCATATTCAAGATGCCAGATGCCGGATACCGAATATGAGATTGGAATTCCAACACCGGGAATCAGGTATCTTGTATCAATTTTAAAAACTAAACATAAAAGAACAACGAATGAATAAAATAAGGTTCGGAATTATCGGGCTCGGCAGATGGCCGCGCGAGGTTCACATTCCCAATTTAAATAATATACGGGATGCTGAGATTGTTGCCGTATGCGATCAAAGTAAAGAAAATATTGAAAAGGCAATTGCCGTGATTAAAGGCGAAAATCCTAAAGTTTACTCCGACTTTAATGATTTGCTTAAAAACGATTCGGTCGATGCGGTAATAGTTACAGTGCCGAATCATCTTCATACAAAATTTGCTTCGGCAGCTTTGGAGGCCGGAAAGCATGTTTTCTGTGAGAAGCCTCTTGCAATTACAATTGAAGATCATAAAAAAATGCAAAGACTTGTGAATGAAAATCGGAACGATCTTTCGGAAAAGAAAATACTCCAAATTGGCTTTGAGCTTAGGTATGCAAAACTTATTCGGGAAATTAAAAGAATAATAGATAAAAAAGTAATAGGCAAAGTTAATATGATAAATATTAATGTTTACCGCGGACCCGTGTTAAGTCAATGGAGGCTTGATGATTCAAAGACCGGCGGTTTATTACTTGAACTGTGTTCTCACTTTTTTGATTTGATAAGCTGGTTTTCGGAATCAAAAGTCAAATCGGTTTTTGCTTTGAATAATTCTCCGAATTCCGGCGGGCAATACGATCGTGCGGCGGTCAGCCTTATGTTCGAAAATGGTATTCTGGCAAATATGGACATGGTATTGTTCACCCCGTTTAAGGATGATGTAAGCATTGAACTGCTTGGAATTGATGGGATACTTAATGCAAAATTGAGTTCAAATGAAATCAGGTTATTTACCCGGGAAGAATCTAAGAAAATGACAATCCGCCTTAAACAGGACACTTCAATTCCGGAGTTCGGATTCATGGGAGCTCGAATAGAATTTGAGGAGTTCATCCGGAACATCAAAAATAATTCGATACCTCTTACAAATGCCGATAACTCACTTGAGAGCCTGCTTATTGCAAAGGCTGCAGAGAATTCATTCTACAGCAGGCAATTGGAGCTAATTGATAATCTTAGATAACTTGTTAAAAAAATTTATCCTCAACAAAAAAACTTTATAGAATTTTGGGAACACTTGATATAATCGTAATCATTTCTTTTTTAATTTTAACCCTGGGCCTGGGAATGTACTTTTCCAGAAAAGGCAGCAGGTCTCTGGAAGATTATTTTGTTGCCGGGAAGAGCCTCCCGTGGTGGGCAATAAGCATATCTTCCGTAGCCGCATACAGCAGTGCAGGCACAGGTGCTGCATTTACAATGTTAGTTTTTACGGACGGTTTGGTCGGAAATTGGTGGTGGTGGCTGCCGTGGGTTATTTGGATGCCCCTTGTTGCGATCATTTGGGCAAAGCTTTGGAGGCGGTTGGGAATTATGACCGCTGCGGAAATTATAGGTGTGCGGTACGGAGGAAAAGTCTCACGCTTTTTTAGAGCGGGTTATGCTTTTTTCTTCGCCGGGCTTTATGCTACGATTTCTTTAGGTTACGGAACAGGCTGGTTAATGAAGACGGTAGGACCTGTAGTCGGATGGAGCGAACTGGATATTATGCTTCTTGCCGGAAGTGTTGTTCTTATATATACCGTAGTCAGCGGCTTGTACGGAGTTGTTTATAACGACGTTCTGCAGTTTGCGGTTTTTCTAATTGCCAATGTTGTTTTCATCCCGATTGTAGTGTCTGCAGTAGGCGGATTACACCATGTTTTTCAAACTGCTCTTAATGTAAGAGGACCTGCATTTTTCAATCCTCTTCCTCCGTCCGGCAGCTTAACCAGATTGACTGTTGTTGCATTAATATTACAGGGATTGTTCTTTGCACAATCACCCTCCGGGGGTGAAGGGCACATGGCTCAAAGATTTTTATCCGCAAAAAATGAATTTCATGCAATTGTTGGTCAACTAGGTAATGCATTTTTATCTCTTGTAGTTCGTTCGGCACCGTTTATATTTTTAGGAGTTGTCGCAGTCGGACTTTTTCCGCAGAACTTTGCACAGCCCGGTGAAATTTGGGCAATAATGGTTCGTAAATATGCTACTCCCGGAATTCTTGGTCTTTTAATTGCCGGTGAGCTTTCTGCATACATGTCTACGGTAAGTACACAGATGAACTGGGGTTCTTCATATCTTGTTAATGATGTTTATAAGTCCTTAATTAAAAAATCCGGTAGTCAAAGCCATTATCTTTGGGTTGGGAGGATACTTTCTGCCGTAGTATTAGTG
>JBJKRP010000238.1:0-10996 GCA_046704565.1 Ignavibacteriaceae bacterium
AAAGTTCATGCTTAAGTGCACACCGAAACTTAAGATCAAAAACGTCATAGCAGAAAAATTTTTCTGCTATGACGTAAATTTTAGTAAGTTTAATATTTATTAATTATTTTTTTATAAAGAAAAAAAATGGAAACTGCTCTGCCGGATACGATCACGATGCAAAAAGAATCAATTGAAATAGCAGCAAAGACAAATTTTATAAAGCTCCATGATGAAAATAACCCGCTTATCCTGGAGTCGGGTGAAAAATTAAGCGAGGTTACAGCCTCGTACCAAACCTATGGTAATCTAAACCGAAATGGAGATAACGCAATACTTGTTTGTCATGCCCTTACGGGTAATGCACATGCTGCCGGTATTATTACCGAAGGAGAGATATCAAACTCGGCAAATGAAGAATTTCTTTATAAGTACAATAAAATGTTTACCGGAAAAACAGGATGGTGGGATCCTCTTATTGGTCCGGGGAAAGTGTTTGATACCGAAAAGTATTATGTGATCTGTACAAATTTCTTGAGCGGATGTTACGGTACTACAGGTCCTGCAAGCATAAATCCTAAAACCGGGGAAAAACACCGGCTTAATTTTCCTTCCGTCACTGTCCGTGATATGATTAAAGTCCAATACAGCCTAATAAGAAATTTGGGAGTAAATAAATTAGTTACTATTGCAGGCGGCTCTTTAGGCGGAATGCAGGTTCTTGAGTGGGCTGTTATGTACCCAGAAATTGTGGAATCAATAATTCCGATAGCCACTGCCGCTAAACACTCTCCCTGGTGCATTTCATTAAACGAAACTGCACGGGATGCAATTATTAACGACTCTAATTGGGAAAACGGAAATTATTCCGCTCAACCCTGGAGAGGCTTAAGCCTTGCACGTAAGATAGCCATGATCAGCTACCGGAGTACAACCTCTTTTGATAAGAAGTTCGGCAGAAATTTAGTCGAAGGTAGAAAGAATGTTTTTAGTAAAAGAAGCCAGTTCCAGATTGAAGGATACCTGGAATACCAGGGTAAAAAGCTTGTCGACAGGTTTGATGCCAATACATATCTTTATATAACCAACGCGATGGACCTTCATGATGTCGGCGCAGGCAGGGGAACACTTGACGACGTGCTTGGAAATATAAAAGCCCGTTCTTTAAACATAGGAATATCCACAGACGTACTTTATCCGGCAAGCGAACAGATTGAGATTGCATCTCGCATTCCGAATGCAGAATACGCCGAGATAAATTCCATTTTCGGTCATGATGCCTTTCTTATAGAGTTCGATCAGTTAAGCAGGATAATTTCCAGGTTCTTAGTCCAGTAATTCGTGTCACAAAAAAGCTCGAATGTGCCGCGCATGGTAACAAGTATATTTTCAATTCTTCATCTTTGTAAAGGAAAAAAATATTTGGGACATGGCGGTCTACTTGCGGATCTACATTCACCATGTCCCAAGGTAGGCTTAAAGAAGAGAGGCAAATTTTTTAAGGAATTCATTTCCCTTAAATAATTCCGATATAGAGATAGCAATCTTCATTCCAACCACTTACATTTAGCTTAACATATATTAGTTTTGATTTTAGCTTGAAAGCGATGTTGAAAGAATAAGCTTTATTCGCTTAATTTCTCACCGTTTGGAAGCAGAAAAAAATTGTTTCTCAAAGAGGAGAAGAGTAAGAAATAATTATTTTCTTTATATTAATTGTGTGTGATTTAAAACTCATTATAAACTCTAAAATCGCAGTAGTTATAATAGTGCTTAAATCTTAAACTCTGGCATCATTTTATATACTATATACGGGAATTTTTAGATGTCAAGAAGGGCAATTAATTCTGCTTCAATAAAGTCAGGTTTAATTCGCGGCAATTTTGACAATCAAAAAAATTAAGATACATGAATAAGAAATTTAAATTTGATTTCGAGCTGTTTGATTCCTTTCAGGATATGTGTTTCGTTGTTTCTAAATCCGGAGAGATATTGATATTAAATAAGGCTGTTTATAATACGCTAAAATTTACCTCAGGCAACCTTACGGGTAGTAATTTTTTTGATCTTGTAGAGCCCGCTTTTATTCCGAGGGCAAAGCAAATTTTGAATGATTGCGCCGATGGTAATAAGAGTGAGAATACGTATCTCAAGTTTAACTTCGGCGGTAAAAGCTTTGACGTTAACCTGGATGTAATTCCATATTATTTTAGCGAAAAGCCGGGTCAGGAAAAGGATTGCTTTATACTTGCAAAAGACATTACCGACCAGCGCCTTAAAGAAATTGACCTGATGAGGTTTTATTACGTTGCTCAGAATACGGTTAATCCTGTTCAGATTGCCGATCTGCAGGGCAAGATGGTTTATGTTAACCCCGCTTTTATAGAAGCAAGCGGGTTTAGCAAAGAAGAACTAATCGGGAAGAACCCGAATATCTTCAGCAGCGGCAAGCATTCAAAAAAATTCTGGCAGAAGATGTGGCATACTATCAACAGCGGAAAGGTCTGGTTCGGCGAGGTTGAAAACAGGCGAAAGAGCGGCGAGCCTTTTTATACGCAGCTATTAATTTCACCTATTATTGACAGCGAAGGAAAAGTAACGGGCTTCTTCGGAATACACCGCGACCTTTCCGAAAAGAAGCTGCTGGAAAAACAATTGATCCATACTCAAAAGATGGAAAGCATCGGTACACTTGCTGCGGGAGTTGCTCACGAAGTAGGCAACCCTTTGGCTTCAATCTCAGCGCTTGTACAGGTAGTTCAGCGCTCAACTACAGATGAGTTTGCCAAAGACAAGCTGGAACTGATAAAGAAACAGGTAACACGGATTTCAAAAATTATCCGCGACCTGGTCGACTTTTCAAGACCTTCGAACTATGAGCTGCAGCTTACCGATATAAATCAAAACATCGGCGAGGCGGTAGAGATTATAAAAGTAGGAGTTAAGGCAAAAGATATTTCCTTTGACATGCACCTGGATAATAAAATTCCGCTCCTGCCTCTTATCTCAGATCAGATACAGCAGATATTCGTCAACATACTTCTCAATGCAGTTGACGCTATTGCAGAAACTGACAACTCGCGTATTCAGCACAAAATTTCCATCGATTCCAGCTTGAACGAAGACAATGTAATTATAACGTTCAATGATTCCGGGAAAGGAATACCGGAAGAATACCTTGGAAAGATTTTCGAGCCGTTTTACACTACCAAGAAAGAAGGCAAAGGCACCGGGCTTGGTCTATGGGTTAGCTATGGGATAGTAAAAAGCTTCCAGGGAGATATAAAAGTAGAAAGTAAATTAAACATGGGCACAACTTTTACAATAACGTTGCCAATACAACCTTAAAATATGAGATAACTATGTCGGAAAGAATTTTAGTAGTCGATGATGAAGATATAATAAGAGAATCCCTCACCTTTGTTTTGAAGAAAGAGGGTTATGCCGTACAGGAAGCAGAGAACGGTCTGGTAGCTTACAACAAGCTTCAGGAAGAATCCTTTGATCTGGTAATTACCGATCTTGAAATGCCTGAGATGAAAGGCATTGAACTACTTGAAGAAATTAAAAAGCTTAACATCCAAACTTCGGTAATTATAATAACTGCGTTCGGGTCTCTTGACACAGCTATTTGCGCGCTCCGGAGCGGCGCCAGCGATTACCTGCTGAAGCCTGTTGAGTTTGATGAGCTTCTTATAAAAATTAAAAGATTATTCGAAGTAAAAAACCTTCTGCTTGAAAACCGTCTTTTAAGAAAAGAAGTTCAAAGAAATTTTGACTTTGAAAATATTATCGGTAAAAGCCCGGCAATTAAAAAAATATATGACATGATCCAGACGGTTGCGGAGACCGACACGACAGTCTTAATCACCGGCAAAAGCGGCACAGGCAAGGAACTTGTTGCCCGCGCTCTTCACTATAACAGTAAAAGAAGGAACAAGCCGCTTATTGCAGTAAATTGCGGCACAATTGCCGAGAACCTGATTGAAAGTGAGTTGTTTGGTCATAAAAGAGGTGCATTTACAGGTGCAATTTCAGATAAGGAGGGACTGGTAAAAGCTGCTGACGGGGGGACATTGTTCCTTGATGAAATCAGTGAGCTCCCGCTCCAACTGCAGGTAAAGCTGCTTAGAGTTCTGCAGGAAAAAGAGTATACGCCTGTAGGCTCAACCTCTGCTATTTTGGTTAACGTAAGGTTTCTCGCCTCGACGAACCGCGATTTGAAAGAAGAAGTAGCGGCAGGACGTTTTAGAGAGGATCTTTACTACAGGCTGAACGTAGTTGAAATAAATCTTCCTTCTTTAAAAGAAAGAGAAGAGGACATTCCTCTACTTGCCGATCATTTTCTGAACAAGTACCGGACGGAAATGAATAGAAACATCAAGGGCATAGACCCAGAAGCTATGCGAGCACTAATGGCTTACGAATGGAAAGGCGAGATCAGAGAACTCGAAAATACGATAGAGCGTGCCGTTATATTCTGCAAGCAGGAATTTATCAACTTGAAAGACCTGCCTCAAATTTTCAGCTCTAAGACGGGATTCATTGATTTTTCTAAGATCGGCTCGCTTGATGACTCGGTTAGAAAATTTGAAAAAGACTATATCTTCAAGGCTCTGGAAAGCAATAACTTCGATAAGGAAAAGACCGCCGAATTGTTAAAGGTTGGGTTATCAACTTTATACCGAAAGCTGAAAGAACTGGATATCAAGGCGTAGCCGGCAAACAAAGAAATTTTCTCAATTGTTGCAACCGCTTGCCTCGATTTTCACTTGCGGGAACTATTTATTTATGAATCGGCTGGCAATCACTCTGATATTTCAGAAATCCTTTAATTATTTTGCAAAATTCCACTAATCAAAATCACAAATTTTATTGAATACTGGCACGCAAATGGCGTGTATAAATCTTTCGAAGGATCAATAAACTAATTTGTCACTGTAATAAATCTCATGAAAAATATAGTCGTATATAGTTCAGACTCAAATATTTGTTTAAGCCTTCTGATGTATTTACAGAATGATTATAATGTAACTACAACAACGAACCTCAACATACTGAAGGCTATGACAAGTAATATTAAGTTTGATATGATAATCATGGATACAGACCCTTCAAAATCTGTTGAGAACGTATGCAGGGGAATAAGGGAAAGCGATCCTGACATACCGATCATCCTAACTTATGTATATGGAAACACTAACAAAGTATTTGATACCAATATAAGAAAATATGCGAATTCAATATTTTATAAACCATTTGATCTTAATGAGGTGACCAAAGAGCTGACTGCTTTGTTAGTTTAATAAACAAAAAAAAGGGAGAGAAAGATATGAGGCAATTATGGTACATTTTACCAATATTCTTGTGCCGACAGATTTTTCGGATAATTCACTCCAAGCTCTTGAGCTTGCTCAGTATATAGCTTTACCCAACAAAGCTGCCCTCCATGTTCTGCACGTAATCGAGCCAACCGCATTTAACGGAACTCTTAAAAACCGATTCCATGAAGAAAAGTTTGAACATTATAAATTACTTGGCGCCGAGGAGGAGCTAAGAAGGTTCACTAAAAAAATCCAGCCGCAAGAGTTAAGGATTTTTGAAGCGATTGACCGCGGAAAAGCTTACGAACAAATCCTTAGCTATTCGATAAAGAATCATATAGACCTGATAGTAATTGCTTCGCACGGTTGGACAGGCTTGTCCCATTTAATCACCGGTAACGTAGCCAATAAGGTAATGAGGTTTTCAGAGGTTCCCGTTATCTGCGTTAAGACGAGCAGCCTGGGTTTGCAAAAAGATAATTCAGTTCACAAAAGTACGTTTGCCGAAAACTGGTTCGGCTAAATATTATATTCAAACATCCAAGGGTGAGTTATGAATATTTTTAAATGCATAATATTTTCTTTCTTCTTGTTGCTATTCTCAACAAGATTATTTTCCCAGACAAAAACAGACGGCTGGGAAGAAGGCAGCAGATACAACAAACACTTTACGACTTCAAGGGTTGATACGGTTACCGGAAAAGTCTTAAAAGTAGAAGAGATATCCCCAATGCCCGGCATGGCATCAGGTATGGAGCTTCTTGTCTTAAGCGGCAAAGACTCCGTTCTGGTTCAGGTTTGCCCTAAATGGATGGCGGACAATCTTCATCTAAGCATAAAGGTAAACGATGACGTCGAGGTTGAAGGCTGCAAAGCCGTATGCAACGGTAAAAAAGTCTTCATGGCTTCAAGGCTTACTGCGCCAGGAATTATTCTGAATCTGCGCGATGAAAAAGGCAGCCCGATCTGGGACAGGTTGAGATAAGTTTCTCTCTCAATCGAATTCAGCCTGCATTTCCGGCTTCAGGTAATGCTCGAAGAATTTTTTGATCTGGCTCAACGACGTTCTTGATGCAGACAGGTGAGGAATTCCTTCCTCTCCGAAGAAGTCTACGCCGTCTGTTTCAATGCTGTTCGATTTTTTGCCGCCTATAATCTCGCAAAGAAAAAATAACTTATAAACATGAAAAGGGAAAGGCGGAGTATGTCCCTGTTTCTTTCTATCATAGACTGCCAGCACTTTCTTTACTTTTACCAGGAAGCCCGATTCTTCGAACACTTCTCTTTCAACCGACTCGGCAGGAGTTTCATTTGGATCAGCCCAGCCGCCGGGGAAGGTCCAGCCGCCGTCGGCTTTTTCCTTTACAAGCAGAACTTTATTTTCCTTGAACACAACACCGCGTACATCAACCTTAGGTGTCGAATATCCTTCTTCATTACCAAATAAATCTTTTATGTATTCAAAATCGCCGTTGGAATTTTCAGCCATAATTTCCGAGGCTATTTCCCTGATCTTCTTATATCTTTCTATATCAAACTCATTCACGGCAAAGGTTAATCCGTTCTGTGCAATTGCCTGAAGGCTCTTTGCCCATTCTAACCATTTAGGCTCCATCGTTTATCCTCTTATTTATTCAGTTCAAAAATAAATTACTTTTAACTTACGACAAATGTTCTTTAAAAACTTTTATGTTTATCAAGTCATTCTTCAACCATTAATCGAACACGGCATCCCTTCAAAAAATTATTATGAACAGAATAATATTTACATAAACGGCTCACCTTCTTATTGATTAGCGTAAAAAATATCATTACGTTTGACATGACTGTTAAACGAGGTAGAATAAAATCTTTACAGCACAATACATACAAGCAAGATTTGCCTTTCAATTAAGAAACAAGATCACTCATTTCTCTTTATTTTTGAAGAACCTTGATCTTGAAGCATTCATCTGGCTGGGCGGGCTGATTTTTCTCGCTGCACTGAATCCTTCCGCGCAAACACACTATAGTATTTGTCCTCTTAAGAATTTAGGGTTTAACTACTGCCCCGGCTGCGGGCTGGGTCATTCAATTTCGTATTTATTCCACGGCGAGTTCAGCCGGTCTTTTCATACTCATGTTTTAGGAATACCTGCAGTAGTTATAATAACCCACAGAATTTTTTCACTTGCAAAGCAATCGATAAGAAAACTAACCAACAACAATCCGAAAGGTTAACACTATGGCAAACGTTTTACAAATTATGCCTTATCTGGAAGGCGACGAAATGATTTTTGTTCAAGGACTTGTTAAGGACATGAGCGACAATCAAGCTTCCCTGTTCGCAAATGTTTACAGTTCAAGAAGGAGAGATCCCACAATTATTCTATTGACCGCATGCGTCGGATTTCTGGGAATCTCCGGTATTCACCGCTTTCTTCTCGGACACATTGGAATGGGTATTCTTTTCCTTCTTACAGCCGGTCTCTGTTTTATCGGAACGATTGTAGATATTGTTAATTACAAAAGGCTGGCTTTTGAATACAACCAGAGAGTAGCACAGGAAGTTGCTATTATGATAAGAGCGTCGGCATAATAAGTTGAAAAGGTGGTTCTCAGCGTTTTGTAAATCCGGATGTCCTTTTTATTATAAGTGCCGACTGTAGTAGTCTTAGTTCGTTTATTCAAAACGGCTGAATGTATCCTATCTGGTTAAATGATTTTAAAAGAAAGCCATTCCTTCCGTATAAAAATTTAATTGGAAGGAATGGCTTACCCTTTTCATCATTTAGCTCCGGCATAAACACAAAATCAATTTATTTTTCTATCATAGTTCGTTTTAACTATATAGACTTTCAATCCATAAAAACGATTACTTATTTTTAATGAGCGGCAATTTTACCAATCGATCGGCAATAATGATAAAATAGCAATAGTGATTATAGACATAATGAAAACTTATTTCATTAGAAGTTATAAAAGAGGTAATTAAATTTACACGTAGACTTTAAAGAATTTGTATCCGAAGTAAAATACAGCAAAGGAGAATCGTCTTACTTCAAAATGAACTTTAATTATAATTGAAATACTTACAGTCAAATGATAAAAACGCTTGCCCTTTCTCTTTTCATACTTTTCTCTTCCCTTAGTCAATGTCAGAATATTTTTAAAGCAAAGATAAAAGACGAAAAAACAAATCAGCCTCTTATTGGTGTGAATGTTTATCTGCCGGCAATAAAAATAGGCGCAGTCTCAGATACAAATGGGAACGTAGTTATTAAGCACATACCGGATGGAAAGTTTAAAATTAAATTTTCTTCGGTTGGATATGAAACTCTTGTAAAGAATTTTTCCTTTCCCCTCGCCGATGAAAATAAGTTTCAGCAGATCGAGCTTGAGCAGCAGAACGTTGAAATGGAACAGGTAACTGTTACTTCAACCCGGACAGAAAACAGAATCGGTAACACACCCATTAGAGTTGAGGTACTCGGTCAGGATGAAGTGAACGAAGAAATAGGAATCAAGCCGGGAAATATTTCAAAGCTGCTCGGCGAGACCTCGGGTGTGCAGGTGCAGCAGACCTCGGCTGCGTCCGGCAACTTTGCTTTCCGGATTCAAGGTCTGCCGGGAAGGTATACCCAGCTACTTGAAGACGGCTTCCCTCTCTACAGCGGCTTTTCATCCGGACTAAGTCTGCTGCAAATTCCGCCGCTTAATCTCAGACAGATAGAAGTTGTAAAAGGTCCCTCTTCCGTTCTATACGGCGGCGACGCAATTTCGGGAATAGTTGATCTTGTAACAAAAACTCCGGATAAAAAGCCCCGGTTTTCTTTTCTTCTAAATCAAACGGATAAAGGAGAAAGCGACTTCAGCGGATACTTTTCGGGCAGGAATAAAAATACCGGTCTAACTTTACTTGCCGATTACAATTTCCAAAAGCCGGTTGATGTTAATCATGATGGCTTTACTGATATACCGAAATTCAGCCAGATGAACATTGAGCCGAAAGTTTATCTTTACTTTAACGATAAGACAACACTGACTGCAGGGGCTTCATATTCATTCGATAACCGCGAAGGCGGAGATTTAATTGCAATAGAAAGCCAGCCTGATTCATTACACAGCTACATTGATCAAAATAAAACCAGGCGTTTTAACTCAACTCTAAAGTTTGAAAAAATTTTCCCCGGCGGGAACTTCTTGACTTTTAAAAACAGCGTAAACTCCTACAGCCGGAACATTCAAATTCCGGCTTATAATTTCGGCGGAAATCAGTTGTCAACATACAGCGAGCTTTCCTATTTAGTAAAGAAGAAGAATAACCACCTGGTGTTGGGTCTTAACCTGCTGACCGACAAATTTAATCAAACAACTTATTCCATCGGGCAAAGCCTAAGCTACAGCAATTACACTGCCGGCTTGTTCGGCTTGGATAACTGGAACGTCAGTAAAGAATGGGTGCTTCAGACAGGGCTGCGTGCAGACTACCAGAACAAATACAAAGGATTCATCCTTCCCCAGGTCTTTGCTCTCTACAAGTTTGCAAAAGATTTTTATCTTCGTTTCGGCGGCGGTTTCGGATATAAAACCCCGACTGTTTTTACGGACGAGGCAGAAGCACGCGCATACAAGAACGTTCTCTCTATTCCGGGGAACGCAAAAGCAGAACGCTCAATCGGCTCAAGCGTTGATCTTAATTACCACGCATATCTCTGGAATGAAATGGACTTTTCATTCGATCAGGCATTCTACTTTACGCGCGTTAACGACCCGCTAATGCCGAACGATGATTCGCTTCTAACCGGTATTCTTTTCTATCAAAACTCAACTTCGCCGCTGCAGTCAATCGGTTTCGATTCCAGCATTCATTTTACGATGGATGACTTTGAATTCTTTCTTGATTACACTTTTACTAATGCCGAAACCATTTCTCCTTCCGGCAATTCTTTCCTTGAACTGACCCCGAAGAATAAGCTGAATATTACTGCAACCTATGAAGAAGAAGATAATTGGCGTACGGGTCTTGAGGCTTTTTACACCGGCAGGCAATATCTGAGCAATACAATTGAATCTCCCGATTATTGGACAATCGGATTAATGGTTGAGAAATACTTTAAGCATTTTGCCGTAGTCGCAAACGTGGAGAATCTATTTGATGTAAGACAGACAAAGTTTGAGAGCATAGTCAATCCGCCGTACAGCAATCCTACCTTTAAGCAGATATATGCCCCGCTGGACGGCAGAGTAGCAAATCTCGAAGTTAAAATAGATATTGATTGACATATTTTACTTTTTTCATTTTAGAATTTAACTTTCAAACATGAAAAAAATCTTTATACCGCTGTTTTTAACTTGTTTCTTTTTCTCGATTGCAAAGGCGGTAAATAGTCCTCAAAACCGGAATATTGATGCAGTTCATTACATTTTTAAAATAATCTTAAGCGATTCTACGAACTCAATATCGGCAAGTGCAAACGTAAAAGTTAAATTTCTTAACGCCGGCATAAAGGAATTCAATTTAGATCTTGATAACTACGACTCGACAACTGGCACCGGCATGATTGTCAAAGCTGTAAATGAAGATGGACATCCGGTCCGGTTTCTTCAAAGCAGAGAAGAATTGAAAATCGTATTATTAAGTCCATCAACAGTGGACCAGGGAAAAAATTTTTTAGTTATTTATTCCGGCGTTCCAAAAGATGGGCTAATCA
>JBJKRP010000239.1:0-42160 GCA_046704565.1 Ignavibacteriaceae bacterium
CGGTTTCCTTTGCTGCAGTAATAGTTCTTCTTGCGGTTTGTGTTTTCCTTTACCAGCAAATAATAGATTACAAAACAGAATTAACCAATATGAACCGGCAGATACAGACACAGGCGCAGACAATCGAGCTTCTTTACAACACACTGCCCCCTACTGTTGTTCACGCGCAGTACGAACATGAAATAATTGTAAGAACAAAAATGTGAGGTGTAAAATGAAAGCCCTAAAAATTTGTTTGACGTTGGTTTTAATGGGGTTACTTTTATCCGGCTGCAAAGAGAAACATAAAATTGAGGTAGTGCCGGATCTGAATACAATTTATTATTCGCAAGGTCAGGTTGACGTCCCAGTTAATTTAAGCCCCGATGCAGACAAACTGCAGAAGAATGATATTTTAAATTCCATAAAGCCTATCGTTGTCTCCAAGCCCAAAACACCGGTAACTTACTCATTAAATATTGGAATATACATAAATGAAAAAGGGACAATTGATAAGATCAAGGACTTAGGAAGTAAAATCTTTTTCAACGATTCACTGGAAGAAATGAATAGGCAGGAAACAATTAACAAATTGATGGATGCTATTGCCGAAGGCATGGCTAATTGGAAGTTTACACCTGCAATGGAAAATGGAAAGCCGGTTAAAAGCAGATCGGAGCTTGACTTTACTTATACAGCAAATCCAGATGGAAGCAACGTCAATGATCTTGCAAACTATGATGTATCTGCACCCGGCATGAATGATTTTTTCTTGGTAGATAAAAATCCGCAAGTTGAAACTCCAGCCATTCCACAGTTTCCCGAACTTGCAAAACAAGCCGGTGTTGAAGGAACAGTTTATGTAAAAGTTCTGGTTAACAAGAAGGGAATACCGACTAAAGCCGTAGTAATCAAAAGCGATAATGAAGTATTCAATCAGCCTTCGATTGATGCCGCTATGAAGTTTAAGTTTACTCCTGCTATAAAAGATGATAAGCCAATTGCGGTCTGGGTAGTACTTCCCTTTAGGTATCGTTTAGGGGGCAGTCCAAAAGGAAGTGTAATGAAATATAGAGAGCTGCAAAAGATGAAGCCGAATAAGGATAAAATAAATAATCAAAAGCAGGAGCCAAACCGATGAAAGTACTTATGAAAATTATATTTGTTTTTTACTCTTTTGTAATCCTGTCGATTTCATCTGCTAATGCGCAAGATTGGGTGAAAGACTGGATTGCAAAAAATCAAAGCGCAGTGTCCAAGCCCGATAGAATAGTTAAATTTCTTATAAATGATTTTCAAAAGGCTGTTGGTAAGCCGGCTCCCACGTTTTCTTTTCAACGCATTGATAATGATAAATTTAAAAAACTGAATGATTTTAAGGGGAAAGTCATGCTCGTCAACATTTGGGGCACAGGTTGCTCAGGCTGCCGGTACGAGATGCCATACTTAAGCCACCTTCAAGACAGCCTGTCCGCTAAAGGTCTTCAAGTTATCTATTTATCTCCTGAATCAAAAAATATATTGACTCGATATTTCAACGTTAATAAAATTTCGGGTATAAAAGGCATTATTAAAACCAATCAGCTCAAAGAGCCATATCAATATCTTGCTGTGCCCTCAACATTCGTTATAGATAGGAAAGGAATTGTGCGTGATGCCTGGTTAGGTCCGCTAAAATTCAATGTACTTGTAAAAAAGGTTCTTCCTTATCTAACATCAGAACCGGATAATATATGAGATTTGATCAATGACTAAAAATAAAATTTTTTAGTTAAAAAGATTTACAAAGTGAATTTGTCGATTTGCAATATGACTTCTCTAATTTACCATAGGAGATTACAATTTTACAATTAAGCTTTTCAACTTTGCAGAAGAGAGTTTATATTTTACAGATGGTTGTTTGCTTCTTACAATCGACAATTTATACTTTACAGAAAGCTATTTGCATTTTGTAGTCACATGTTTGCAATTTACATAAGATAGTTCGCGTTTTACAATCACAAGTTTAAACTTTACGGATGGCAGTTTGCCTTTTACAGAGGCTTATTTACGTTTTACAATCACAAATGTGATGTTTATAGTTTTGTTTTCACTTTGAAAAATAGGTTATTACAATGATTAATATACCAGTTAATATTCTTATTTGTAAAAAACAAGCATTTAGGAGGACAATGTTGAATTTACTTGACATTATGTAAAAAATACTTTACATTTGGTTAAATATTCTTAACATTCTAATTAGTGGAGGAATTTAAAATGCACGTAAATAGAGAAAAATTTACTAAGTCTGAACTTGCTTTTTCATTAATATTCTTTGGATATTTTCTATTTATAATATTCAAATCACATGAGTTTATAAATTCAAATGTCTTCAATTTAATTTATTTTCTTGGTATCTCTGGTTATATAGTTGGGTATATAATAAGAGCATTAGTCTTGCATTTAGTAGCAAAGCCAAAAGATATTAACATCGATGATGAGAGAGATAAGTTTATTGTGTCAAAATCATACCGGAATGCTCATATAAGCACGATTATACTTATAAACGTTATTATTATATGTTACATTTTATTTAATAATATTCTACAGCCGGCTTTTTTCTTCAATTTGCTTTTGGGAACGCTTTTAATTTCTCATATCGTTTTAATCTCTACCAGGATTTATTACTATAAAAGAGGCATTCAATGAAGAGTGTTTCTATAACAAATAATATAAGGAAGTTAAGATTTAATGCTTCTGAGATGACCCAGCAAGAACTTGCCGATAAGCTAAATGTATCGCGTCAAACCGTAATTGCAATTGAAGCCGGGAAGTATTCTCCTACGTTAGAATTAGCTTTCCGAATAGCAGAAGTATTTAATGTACCTTTGGAAGAAGTATTTCAATATAACAATACTTAAACTAATAATGGATATTTAATCAAAAACATTACATTCAATCAACAATTTTCCCAATATTAGAAGAAAGGGGAACAACATGAAAATTTTATGGGCGGTATTTTTTAGCATTATAATTTTATCTTTCCAGAACTTCGCACAAGAAAAAGGAAGCTATAGTTTAACAGGCGTAGTCGAGGATTCTGTTTTAGGCACCGGTCTTGCTAATGCCAACGTAACCGTCATTTCGAGAAAAGACAATAAGACAATTACAGGCGCAACTGCAAATGCAAAAGGGTATTTTACAATTAACAAAATTCCGGAAAGCAATGTCAGGGTTAAGTTCTCTATGGTTGGTTATCAGACAAAGATTATTGATTCAGTCTCTCTTGAAAATACGCCCCGCATCGGCGTAATAAAGTTGTATGCAACGACAATCCTTATGCCGGCGGTAGTTGTAAAGACAATAAAGCCGATGATCGAATTTAAGATAGATAAAGAAGTAATTAACGTAAGCCAGGTCCCCGGAAGCACCGGTTCCTTAACCGACGCGTTAAAAAACTCCGGGCTTGTCGACGTAGACCCGCAGTCAAACGCGATCTCGGTTAGAGGGCAGGCGGTTAAGTTAGAAATGGACGGACATCCGTATGAAATGCCTGATAATATGCTTTCGCAGCTTCCCGCATCTATGGTAGATCAGGTTGAGGTAATCCTTTCTCCGGGCGCAAGAGAAAGCGCCGAAGGGGGAACTTATATTCTGAACATTATTACGAAGAAAAGTTCGTTGGAAAATTTTAATGGCTCTATTAGCTTGAATACATCTTCAAACAATTCTAAGAACGGAGGCTTGAATTTAAACTATAAAGTAAACAAGCTTAACCTTTTTGCGTCAGGCTTTGGATATTACGGTAACTACGGCGCCACTTCAAGCTCGGACAGAAATAATTATAACAGCACAAGCTTCCATTATTTGAATTCCAAATCTTCAGCCGGTGAGAACGGCTTCTTCGGAAATGCAAAATTAGGATTTGATTACGACTTTGACGCAAACAATTCCATCACCTTCTTCGGGTCGTATAACAGAGATAAATATGATTTTAACAGCATCTCCAACAGCCTGGTTGAAAATGAACTCGCCGTATCGCAGTACAACTACGGAAATACGAGTACCTCAAACATGGCTTGGAACAGCTTTGATCTTTACGGTTTCTACAAAAAGAAATTCGATAAGCCTTCGCCGCAGTCTAAGCTGCCGGAAAGAGAATTAACGTTCGACGCCTACTTCTCAAATATCTATAATCCTTCCTCAACAGATTTGAATACCGATTACAGCTATCAGGCAGGCTTGCCTCAGCTCCATAACAGCGGCACAGTCGAGAACGCAAATACTTTTATCTTTAAAGCCGAGTACGTTTTACCTCTGGAAATAGGCAGGTTCGAGACAGGCTACAACTTTACTTACCGCCACAGGCAGAATGAAAATAATGCGCTCGACTATTCTTACCTAACGAACAACTGGCGGGACAGTTTGCATCTTAGCAACCTTTTCAGGTACAAGGAAAATATTAACGCCGCATATATAACTTACTCAAAAGACTTCGGCAAGTTCGGAGTGAAAGCCGGCGTAAGGATGGAAAATCTTAATACGGCTGGCAATCAAGTTACCACAAATGAAAATTTCAATCATAACTTCTTAAACTTCTTCCCGAACTTAAACCTCTCGTACAAACTCAGCCAATTGTGGCAGGTTACGTTTAACGCATTCAGAAGAGTTAGGTATCCTGAGTTGTATTATATAAATCCGTACAAAACGTATAACGGACCAAACAGCTATAGCGCAGGCAACCCGGATATACAGCCCTATTACATTAACTCGTATGCCCTGGGTCTGTCTCAGTACATTAGTATTTACTATAATACTTCAGCCGGATTATACCAGTACGTATCGGCAATGCTTCAAGACAGCATTTTTTACTCCAGCCCCGTAAACCTGAGCAGCAACAAGGTGTACGGTGTAGACTTATCTTTGCCGTATTACAACAGTCCGATGGCTTTGTTCCATCTTCCGGATTTTATTTCGATGCTTAACATCAGGTTTTCTTACAGGTACAGCAAGACCGCCGGGAGCTATTTAACAGAAGATCTATCGGATTGGGGTTATTCAAAATCTTTGACCGCATCTCTTGGATTAAAGCTGTGGTATGATGTTGAAGCCAGCATATCTCTCTATTTCACGCCGAGAACCGAAAGTAAGAGATATGTCAGAAACCAGACTTCATATCTTTATGCTTTCTTCAGCAGGTCGTTCTTAAATAAAAAGCTTAAGATCAGCCTATATGTCTCGGATATTCTTAACAGCAACAGATATGACAGTCAAACTTTTGGAACGGACTATTATTCGCACAGCAATTCTGTCATGCTGAACAGCCGCAGCGTCTCCATCGGCTTTACCTACATGATAAACAATTATAAGGCACGGAACGATAGAAATATCGACGACGGCAGAGATGCAAGCGGACAATCAATGAAATAGCTGAAACATAATATCGCCGGCAAAAAGCTTATTCTTAAACTTGAACTTACACTTACACCTAAACTTACATTAAAACGTGGTTAAGGCTAAGTTCAAGTTTAAGGCAATAGAAGCCCGGCGGAAATTCATTCCCCTATTTCTTCCCTTGATGGCTTAAAGTATTTTACTATTTTTGAGCCATGCTGAGAAATATTTTTCTAATATTTTTGATTTCTGCCGGAAGCATTTTTTGCCAGGTAGACGCTAACAACCGTTATATGCTGGCGCAGGCATACGTTCAATCGTCGCAGTATGAAAAGGCAAAGCCGATACTTGAAGAGCTTTATAAGAGCCAGCCCGGTAATTATGAGTACTTTACTGCGCTTAATAATGTTTATACACAGCTAAAAAATTATGACGCATCTATCGCGCTCATTGAATCGAAGCTTAGCGGGGACCCCGGCAATATTAATCTTTATGGAATGCTCGGCACAGAATATTATTTGAAGGGCAACGATAAAAAAGCATTTGAAGTATGGGATAATGCACTTAAGACTCTTCCTCAAAACGAAATGAACTACAGGGTTATCGCCAACTTTGCAATTGAAAGGAGAGCCTTCGATAAAGCTATTCAATATTTAAAGGCAGGACAGGACATTTCAAAAAATCCGGTGCTGTTTGCATACGACCTTGGGAACCTCTATTCGCTTACAATGCAGTTTCAAGATGCAACCGATGAATACTGCATGATCCTTTCAAAGAATCAGAGCCTGCTATACAGCATTGAGAACAGAATTTTAGGCTACATAGATAAGCCAGGCGCCCTGAAGGCAGCAATTCCGGTCGTTGAAAAATATGCCGGAAGCGGCGAGGTGAATTTTAAGCTGCTGCTTGCAAGATTATACGTTCAGGATAAAAATTTTGACAAAGCATATGACGAATATAAGGAGGTAAGTAAGGAACAGAACGACCATGGCTCGCAGCTATTAAGCTTTGCAAGTTTCCTATATGGAGAGAAGGATTACAAGCTTTCGGCGAAGGTATATGACGGATTGTTAAATAAATATTCCTCGTCGCCGTATGTTTCAACGGCTAAGCTTGGCTACGCAAAGACTCTTGAAGCGACCTTCGACGAAGAGAATGCTTCGAAGATTCCTTCATGGAAGCCTTATTATGAAATTCCAAATTTAAATTCATCTGATGATATAGATAAAATCGTTTCCGCATATCTTGATATTACAAAAGCCTACCCGCATTCCGAGGTTGCAAGAGAGGCTCTGCTAAGAATCGGCGAGATAAAGCTGTTTAAACAGGATGATATTTCAAGCGCCGAAAAATATTTTAATGAAATTATCAACGATTCGCCAGGGTCTCAAAATTCTGCCGATGCTTACCGTAACCTGGCTGTAATTTCCGTTATGCAGGGTAACCTTGAGAAAGCGATAAATTATTATTTGAAAATTACAACCTTTGGAAACTTTGCACCGGATAAAAAGAACCGGGCAAACTACCAGATTGCAAGACTTTATTTCTATAAAGGAGATTTTGAAAAAGCCAGGGAACATTTGAAGGCGCTTTTGGACAACCTCGGCAACAGTTCAGCCAACGACGCACTTGAACTCTCACTTCTAATGAACACTTCGCGGGGTGATTCGTCTAATCTTGCGGCCCTTGCAAAGGCAGAAATGCTTGCAGAACAAAAAAAGTTTAAGGATGCTGAAGAGATTTACAAATCACTTACAGCCGATCCACAGAAGCTGATGCTTCAAAACCTGGCAGAATTTAGAGAAGCCGAAATGGAGCTGGCACTGAACAATACAGACAGCGCCTCTGCTCAACTGCAGCGCATTGCGGATGGAAATGAAAAGAATATTTATGCCGACAAAGCATTATATTTGCTGGGCAGGATTTACCAGTACGGTTTGGAAAACAGCACGAAAGCCGTTGAGACTTATGAGAGCCTGCTTGCAAAATTCCCGAACTCGTTATATCTTGATGATGCAAGAGCTGAGATAAATAAGCTTAGAGGCGCTTCGGTTGAGAGACCGATGTGAATATAAATACAAGGTTCTTTTGAATAATTACTTATTAAAAAATACAGATTATTAATGCCTAAAATTTTTGAGTATTTAGGAATATTAATATTTTTTTATTCTAATGAGCATGAACCAATCCATGTACACGGCAAATTTGAAAAATTCGAAAGTAAAGCTGAGTTTTATATAGTTAACGGAAAAGTTTCTGAAATCAAAATAAAAAACGTTAAAGGTCGAAGACCGCTTATCGGTAACAAACTAAGAGATTTCGAAGACTTTCTGGAAAATTATTCTGAAGAAATTGTTCAAAAATGGATTGATTATTTTGTACTCCACAAAGATATCAAGTTTGAAAGGATAAACACAAAAATAAAATGAAAATTACAGAAGACTATATTGATACATCTCCTGAAGAATTGGAGGTAACTTTGGCTGAATACTCGGGAGATTATAAAATCATAATCCTCTTTAATAATGGAACAAAAAAGGAAGTGGATTTCAAGCCATTCCTAGAAAATTCAGCTCATCCGTCAATTAGAAAATATTTAAATGAGAGCAGTTTTAAGAATTATAAAATAATCGACGGTAATCTCAATTGGAATGATTATGATTTAATTTTTCCTTTGGATGATTTGTATGAAGGTAATATAGATAGAAAAGGTTAGGTAATTATTAATGGGAAAAAAACAAAACCAGAAAATCGTAAAGTGTTCCTTCTGCGGAAGAGACGGAAGCGAAGTAGGCAGCATGATTGCAGGACCGGATGTTTACATCTGCGACATATGCATAGGCAGCAGTGTTGATATTCTGAAAAACAACCTTGCGGCATACAACTACAAAACCAAGAACCAGATTGTACAGACTCCTTCGACAATTAAAAAGACGCTTGATGAATATGTAATCGGTCAGGAAAGGGCAAAGAAGATTCTTTCGGTAGCCGTCTACAATCATTATAAAAGAATTAATTCCAAGGCTTCATTTTTTGAGCTCGATGACGTTGAAATTGAAAAGAGCAATATCCTCTTAATCGGACCTACGGGCGTGGGTAAGACTCTTCTTGCTCAAACTCTTGCAAAGATACTGGACGTGCCCTTCGCAATTGCAGACGCAACAACTCTAACCGAGGCAGGATACGTCGGTGACGATGTCGAGACGGTTCTTGTTCATCTTCTTCAGGCGGCGGATTACAACCTCGACCGTGCCCAGAAAGGAATTGTCTACATCGATGAGATTGATAAGATAGCGCGCAAAAGCGAGAGCACTTCTATTACGAGAGATGTATCGGGCGAAGGTGTCCAACAGGCTCTGCTGAAGATTCTTGAGGGAACAGTTGCCGGGGTTCCTCCTAAAGGCGGCAGGAAGCATCCCGAACAAAGTCTTATAAACATCAATACTAAAAATATTTTATTTATTGTCGGCGGAGCTTTCGAAGGGATAGATAAAATAATCGCCGCAAGGATCAACAGGAATAAAATGGGCTTTACCGCAGACGGATTGAAAAGTAAAACTCTTGAAGAGGATTTGCTAAAGTTTATCCTGCCTGAAGATTTACTTCACTTCGGCTTAATACCGGAGCTTGTAGGGAGGATACCTGTAATAGCACCACTGCAGCCGCTTTCCGAAAGTGCGCTAAAGAGCATACTCGTTGAGCCCAAGAATGCAATTCTTAAGCAGTATAAAAAGTTATTTATGCTTGAGGGAATAGAGCTGGAGTTTGATCCTTTGGCAACTGAAGCTATAGTTAGAAAGGCAATGGAACGGAAAACCGGCGCAAGAGCGCTCAGGTCTATTGTTGAGGACTTTATGCTTGATATAATGTATGATTTGCCGGGCAAAGAAAATATTGACCGATGCATAATTACAAAGGATGTTGTGGAAAACGGTGCAGAGCCGATTTATCTTGAGCCTGAAAGCGGAAGTCAACCGCTGCAGGAAAAGTCGGCTTAAAATAAATATCTGAAAAAATTGTCCAATGAAAGACATAAAGTTTTTCGCAGATGTTAATATCGAAAGACTAATTATTGATGGATTGTTAACTCAAGGATATGACGTTAAGTCATTCCTTAACTTTGATAAACATGCAGATGACTCTGAGATAATACGTATTGCTGAAAAAGAAAGTAGAATATTGCTTACTAATGACAAAGACTTTGGAGAGTTGATATACCGACAAAGATTAGTTTCATATGGTGTAATATTATTTAGGTTGAAATCACAAGAAGAAGTTAAGAAATTTGAATTGCTAAAAGAAAAAGTATTAACTTTAGATGAAGAAAAAATTGTAAAGAAGTTTATCGTTATTTCAGATAGGAAGGTAAGAATCCTTCCATATTAATATTGATCTAAGATGGAAAAGAAGACTGAAAATATTTTAGAAAGAATTGAAATTAATCCAAAGATAATGCTTGGCAAACCTGTGGTCAAAGGAACCAGGCTTACTGTGGAGATAATACTTCAAAAATTGGCAAATGGTCAGTCTGAAGAGCAAATTATCTCCTCTTACCCTTTCTTGACTAAGGAAGATATAAAGGCATGCATTCAATATGCCGCTAATCTAGTATCGCTCGAAGAAGTGATCTCTCTATAAAATCAAAAGAATTTAAGATAAAGATGCTAAGAATATTATTCTTTTGTATTCTCTTGTTTTCTGAGCATTCATTTGCCCAGTCAAAAATTCTCATCTACATGGACATGCAGCAAACCAATCATTTAAAAGCCTACGGCATAACCTATCATGCCTTAGCCCGCGGCGAAGACGTTGACTGGCTGCTGAATTACCGCGGCGGCTCTTTTATGCTGGATTATTCCAAAGAGACTGCAAATGACTGCCTTGTGGAAGGCGTTGCCTTCGATGAATTAACTACCTCTCAGGCAGCGGCAATCTATTCTAAAGTTCAAAGCCCTGACGTAAATATGTCGGTAGTTCGCCTTGAGAAAGCGCCTAAGATTGCCGTTTATGTTCCGCCGGGATTCCGTCCCTGGGATGATGCTGTTACACTTGCGCTTGACTATGCAAAAATCCCTTACACAAGAATCTGGAACGATGAGATCCTTCGCGGTGATCTTTCAAAATACGATTGGCTTCACCTTCATCACGAAGACTTCACCGGGCAGTACGGAAAGTTTTACGCCAGCTTCAGTAACGCGCAGTGGTACATTGACAACCAGCTTGAATATGAGCGCGATGCCAAGAAGAACGGGTTTAAGAAAGTCTCCAATTTGATGAAAGTTGTTGCGCAGGATATAAAGAATTATGTAGGTCGGGGAGGATTCCTTTTCGCAATGTGTTCCGCCACTGAGACGCTTGATATTGCCTTAGCTGCACAACATACGGACATTTGTGCATCGATGTTCGACGGCGACCCGGAAGATCCTGATGCTCAGAAGAAACTTGATTTTTCAAATACTCTTGCCTTTACAAACTTTACACTGGAAATGAATCCTTATGTTTATGCTTTCAGCAATATAAACGTCCAGCCGAGCGAGGTAGGCAATCCGGCTAACGATTACTTTACACTCTTTGATTTTTCTGCTAAATACGATCCTGTTCCAACCATGCTGACTCAAGACCAGGTAAATGTAATTCATGGTTTTCTCGGGCAGACGACGGCGTTCCACAAAGAATACATAAAAAAGTCGGTAATCATTTTAGGTGAGAGAACCGGGACCGACCAGGTAAAATACATTCACGGAAATTTCGGAAGAGGAACGTTTACATTCTTAGGCGGTCACGATCCTGAAGCATACCAGCATTTAGTAGGAGACCCGCCGACCGATTTGTCGCTGCACAAAAACTCTCCCGGCTACAGGCTGATCTTAAATAACGTGTTATTCCCTGCCGCCAAGCCGAAGCCGCAGAAAACGTAATTTGTTTGTAGTTTGTGGTGTGTCGTCTGTAGTTTGTTGTTGATTGACTAAATGATTAATTTTTCTTTTAGATTTTACATTCTACTTACAACAAACAACTTACTACAAACTACCTGCATTTTATGAAATCTATTAAAATAAAAAATTCTTCAAACGAAATGGAAATAAGAAAGATTGTCTGCGTAGGCAGAAACTATGCAGAGCATGCTAAAGAATTAGGGAACGAGGTACCGGAAAAGCCGGTTATCTTTTTAAAGCCCGCGTCTTCGGTTATCTTTTCCGGAGAAAAGATTATTTATCCATCCTTTTCAAATGAAATGCACCACGAAACGGAACTGGTTCTTCTTATAGGCAAGCAAATAAAAGACGGTAGTCAGGAGGAAGCAGAAGAAGCGATTGAAGGATACGGAGTTGGACTTGATATGACACTTCGTGATATTCAGGGAGAACTTAAGAGAAAAGGTCATCCTTGGACAATCGCAAAGTGCTTCGATACTTCGGCTGTACTTTCGGACTTTATCCTGAAGAAAGATTACAGGCTGACGTTAGAAGAAGAAATTTCGCTAAAGGTAAATGGAGAGATAAGACAAAATGAAAAACTAAGCCTGATGCTTTTTCCGCCGGTTAGAATTGTTCAATACATTTCTTCTTTGATGACACTTGAAGTAGGTGATTTGATTTTTACAGGAACGCCAAAGGGAGTCGGTAAAGTTGAAAAGGGAGACAAGCTTTTCGCAAAGATAAGCGGAGTTGCCGAGTTGAATTGTACAGTAGGATAATAGCAGGGCTCAGCCCTTGTTTAAAACACCGAGAGATTTCTTAATCAGTTCTTCAATTGCCGCATCCGGCTCCTGAGCCAATATATCCCTTACAATCTTCTCAGCAATTTTAGAATTGTATCCAAGCGTGGTAAGCGCAGCCACAGCTTCATTCTTTATGCTGAAAGGGATTTCCTCTCCGCCTTCCTCCTTCACCTGGTCAACCTTTGCCCGGAGTTCCAGCAGTAGTCTTTCGGCAGTCTTTCTGCCTATGCCCGGCACAGCAACAATCCTTGAAATATCCGCCGATTGGATTGCTCTTTTCAAATCATCTATCTTTATTCCGGAAAGAATACTAAGCGCGATTTTGGGTCCGATACCGTTGACAGAAATTAAAAGCTCAAACATTTCCTTTTCACCCTCGGAAGAAAATCCGAAAAGCGTAATTGCATCTTCCCTTACATTGGTATATATGAAAAGCGATACCGACTCCTCGCCGGAAATTTTTTCAAAAGTATTGATCGAAATGTTGACGGAATAGCCGACGCCGTTTACGTCGAGAAGGATGTTTGTCGGCTTGGATGAAATTACTTTTCGTTTAAGATAGCCTATCATATCAGCCGACTACTCTCTCCGGGAACATTTCCACGAAAGATTTCCAATCCTTGCTTTTCTTAACCGGTGATCTCATTCTGAATGCATGGCAGAGAGCGACGGCAAGAGCATCGCTCTCGTCAAACCGCATTTTGGCGTCTTTAATTTCAAGAATTTTTTTTATCATGTAGCTTACCTGTTCTTTCGAAGCGGCACCTGTTCCGACCACGGACTTTTTAATCTCGCGCGGCGAATATTCACTCGTCGGTATTTTGCTGTGCACCGCCGCGAGTATCGAAACTCCGCGCGCATACCCGATCTTCATCGCAGACTGAACATTCTTTCCGTAAAATGCAGTCTCAATTGCAAATTCATCCGGCTTATAACGCCTCATCAATTTATCCAGTTCGTTATAAATTATTTCTAATCTTAACGGAAGAGACTTTGAAGACGGCAATTTAATAATACCGTGTTCGATACAGTCTAAATTGTTCTTATCGAATTTAACAATTCCAAAGCCGGTATAAATTGTTCCAGGATCGACGCCGAGAATTATCATCTGACTCTTCTAAGCTTGCAGCGACGACTCGTCAATGTCGGCATTAGAAAATACATTCTGCACGTCATCCGAATCTTCGAGCGATTCAAGAAGCTTTGCAACCTTCTCTGCATCTTCGCCCGAAACTGAAATATAATTTTTAGCGATCCACTGGAGCGAGGCATTTTCAATAGTCAGATTTTTTTCGAGTAAAGCCTTCCTCACCGGTTCAAAAGAATCCAGCGGAGCCTGGATGACAAAATATTCATCTTCAGTCTGCAAGTCTTCGGCTCCGGCATCAAGAATAATTTCCATTATTTCGTCTTCGGTTTTATCCTGCTTAGGCAAGGTAATAACGCCTTTCTTGTCGAACAAGTATGCTACGGCTCCGTTCTCAGCAAGCCTCCCGCCGCCTTTGCTGAAAAGATGTCTAACCTCGGCAACGGTTCTGTTCTTGTTGTCTGTTGCAACTTCAACCATAACGGCAATGCCAGCAGGTCCGTAGCCTTCGTAAGTAAGCTCAAAGAATTGAGCGCCTTCCAGCTCGCCGGTAGCCTTTTTAATAGCGCGGTCGATGTTGTCTGCCGGCATGTTAACAGCTTTAGCATTATCGATCACAAGTCTTAGACGAGGATTACCTGCCGGATCGCCGCCTCCTTCGCGGGCGGCAATTGTTATTTCCTTAATTATCTTGGTGAAAGCCTTGCCTCGCTTTGCGTCGATTGCGGCTTTCTTCCTTTTTGTGGTTGCCCATTTTGAATGACCAGACATTTAATTTACTCCTAATTATTTTCTATTATTTTTAAATCCTTCAGCTTGAACTGCGGAAAAGTCCTTCCGTCCCTCGTAGTCTTATCGATTGTAAATACGACGTCGAGAAGGGACCTATTCTTGATGGTCTCAAGATATACGCCCATATTAAATCCGATACAGTCAAATACTTTATCGGAACCGCTTTGCTTTAATGTTAAGATCAAATGATCGTTTCCAACTATACGCGGAAAATTTATTACCTCCACCGACTCGGATAAAAACACCGGGCGCATATTTCCGGGACCGAAAGGAGCGAACATTTCTACAATCCTCAAAAACTTCGGCGTTATTTCGGAAAATTTAAGCTTCGAATCAATATGGATCTCTGGCTGTAAATCTTCTTCACATATTGTTTCTTTTACCACCTGGTTGAACTTTGACTTAAACTCATCAATCTTTTCAAGCTCAACAGCAAGACCGGCAGCAGCCTGATGACCGCCGAAATGGATAAGCAGGTCCTCGCATTTTTTCAGCGCATCATAAATATTAAAATTGGAAATGCTTCGGGCAGAGCCTTTTGCGATGCCGTCAACGGTTGTAAGCATTATAGTCGGGCGATAATATTTTTCAACCAGCCTTGAAGCAACTATCCCGATAACGCCGGGATGCCATTGTTCCTGGTGAAGTATTATTGCTATATCTTCCGTAAGGTCAAGAGAATTCTCAACTATTTCCAGGGCGCTGTCGTAAGTGTCTTCATCAATTTTTCTTCGTTCGTAATTTTCAGATTCAAGTATCTTAGCCAGCTTAAGCGCTTTGTCTTTATCTGAAGTAATCAGCAGCTCAACCGCACGCTGGGCATCGCCGAGCCTGCCGACTGCATTTATCCTCGGCGCAATAGTAAATACAACCTGACCGGAAGTTAAATTACCTATGCACATATTGCTGCTTTCAACTAAAGCCTCAACGCCGGGTCTTGGATTTGTATTAATCATCTCAAGACCCTCCTTAACGAGGATCCTGTTTTCGTCTACCAATGGAACAATATCGGCGGCACCAGCCATCGCAACAAGATCCAAATATTTTAAGGGAAGCTCGCGCTTGCCAATCCTTTCGGCAACACCTTGTGCAAGCTTGAAAGCCACGCCTGCGCCCGATAGATATTTAAAAGGATATTCGCACCCGGGCTTCAGCGGATCAAGTACGGCAAGCGCATTGGGAATTTCATCCTTAGGCTGGTGATGGTCGCAGATAATCAGATCCATTTCCAGAGAGTTTATATATTCGGTTTCTTCGATTGCCGTTATCCCGCAGTCGACGGAAATCATCAGCGAAGTACCCTTAGCCTTTACGTTATCAATACCGCTCCTGGAAATTCCGTATCCTTCCGTTAAGCGCTGGGGAATATAAAATTCAACGTCGGCGCCGAGCTCATTTAGAAAAAGATAAAGCAGCGCAGTTGAGCACGTTCCGTCAACATCGTAATCTCCGTAAATGCAAATGTGCTGGTTTTCTGTTAATGCGGTAATCACTCTATAAGTTGCGGTTTCCATCCCATTCATAAGGAAAGGATCGTTAAGTGACTCTAAAGAAGGTCGGAAGAAATGTTTAGCCTGAGTAAAGCTATTAATATCTCTAAGAAATAATAACCTTGCAAGAACTTCGGAGACTGTTAAAGAATCTGCCAAAGATTTTATTGAGTAGTCATCATCAACTTCTTTTATTTTCCAGCGCTTTTTCAACATAAAAATTATCCATGGGAATATCTCCCTGCAAAAAATCTAAAATAAAAATAGCTCAGGCTTATAAGCCGAATTCTGTATCCCGATAAAATCGGGAGGCAATTATTTATCTACGTCCGGGATTACTCCGGGACTCAAGCAGTCTACCCGGAAATTCATTTCAACTGCAAGAATGCAGCATCAATCAAAGCGAACAACTCTGTCCCGAAAATTTTCGGGAGAATTCCCTTATTTGACCTTGCTTCGGGTGGGGTTTACCGTGTGACGACTTATGTCGTCATCCCGATTTAATCCCGCTATGGCGGGACAGGTCGGGACCAGAAATGTTGCCATTCCCGCGGTAGGCTCTTACCCTGCCGTTTCACCTTTACCCCGGGTTCCCCCGGGGAAGTCTGTTCTCTGTGGCACTATCCATATCCCGGTTAAACCGGGACTCCGGACGTTATCCGGCACCCTGTTCTTTGAAGTTCGGACTTTCCTTCCCGATAAAATCGGGACAATTGCCCAGCCTGAACTATTTTTATTCTTAATTCTTCCTAAACAAAAAATCTTGCTTATTATTTTTTAATTAATGAATTATTTCAGATTGTATTTTTTCGTACGGTAAATATAATAAATAACTTTGCGGAAAGCATCAGATATGTATGTTTGAAATGGAATGTTAATGATGGGGAAGGAAATTAAAACTTTCTCAGCCTAAACCGGTACCGGTTTGCCCGCCGGGCAGTTAAACCGGTACAAGGCTGCAATACCAGATCAAGGTAGAAAAACGTTTTTAAGCCGGCTAAGCGTCAACTGTTTCGGCAATCTCGGTAGAGACTAAAATCCTTCCGCAATATTCACAATAGAAGAGCTTGTTGTTCCTTCTTATTTCAAGCTGTCTCTGAGAGGGAACAATGTTATGGCAGCCCGAGCAAGCGGAACGTCTTATTGTTGCAACCGCCTTGCCTTTCTTGGCTTTCCTGATGCGCATGTAGGATAGATAGTCCGGCTTCTTCGTCTGAGCTTCAATTTCTTTTCTCTTTGTTCTCAGCTTTGCCTCTTCTTTTTCGTTAGCCTTAATTATTTCTTTTAAATCCGCTTCCTTAGCCTTCAGTTCATCCTTTGACTCGTTCAGTTGAGGAGTTACTTCTTCAATTTCATCGGATAACTTCTTGCTCATATCGGCAAGAGAGTCGTTTTCAGACTCAAGCTTTCCGATCTGTTCTTCGGTATGATCGATCTCTTTAGTAAGTGCATCATACTCTTTGTTATTACGGACCTGGTAAAGCTGTGCCTTAAATTTCTTCTGGTTATCTTTCAGCTTTTCAATCTCCTCCTCGTTATCCTTCCTCTTCTCCATGGATTCTTTTTTCTGCTTTTCTTTCGCCGCTATTTCATCCTTCATCAACGTTATCTTTTCTTCCAATGCTTCAACAGCATTCGGCAGGTCGCCGCGAAGCTCTTCAAGCTCATCAAGTTGATCATCTAAATTCTGCAGCTCGTACAATATTTTTAATCTATCAAACAATTTTATATCGCTCCTTGACTTTAATTATTATAAAAAATTACCGGGTTTGTTGAACCGTTATACTTAAAAACTTTTATTTCCGAATTTGATCTGCCTATAAATGCCTCCAGCCTTCTCTTAACCTCATTAAGAGAATGAATTTCAGTCTCATAATGCCCGGCATCAATAAGCAGGATTTCTCCCGCTGCATCATGAAATGCATGGTACTTAATATCTGCCGTAATAAACGAATCAGCACCCGAGCTTACGGCATCTTTGATTAATTCGATTCCTGCGCCGCCGCATAGAGCTACTTTATTTATCCGGCTTCTACTTCCTTCAACGTAACGGAAATTCTTTATTTTAAGTCTTTCCGAGACGTAATTTAAGAATTCCGTCTGATCCATCGGTTTCTCTAATTCTCCAACGGCTCCGGCGCCGTATTTTGAATTCGAATTCTCCAGGGGATAAACATCATAAGCTACCTCTTCATACGGATGCACCTTCTTAATTTCCGTGAGAATTGTCTTTAGCTTCCATGAATCCAGAATTACTTCAAGCTTAACCTCTTCAACCTTCTCTGCGGCGCCTTTTTCCCCTGCAGCCGGATTTGATTTTTCCGATCCCCTAAATGTACCGGTACCCGGGGTTCTAAAGCTACATCCGCTATATTCGCCAATTACGCCGCCGCCGTTTATAAAAATTGCATCGGCTACTTTGTCCACGCTGTCTACAGGGACAAATACTGCAAGCTTCAATTGATTGGAACTGGATTTTACTAGAAAATCAATCTTCCTAAGGTTTAGTACCTTAGCAAGTTCAAAGCTTACGCCGTCTTTAGTAAAATCGAGATTTGTATGTGCAGAATAAAGGGTTATGTCGTTTTTAATTATTCTTTCAACAAGTCTTGAGGTTTTGTCTTTCTGAAGGTCGATTTTTTTTAGAGGATTAAAAAGTAATGGATGGTGTGTTATGATCATGTTGCAATCCTTTGAGATTGCAGCATCGATTGTTTTGTCGGTTACCTCAAGACAAAGCAGGATATTTCTAATCTCCCTTCCGGTCGACCCGACCTGTAATCCTACGTTGTCCTTTTGCCAGGCTATTTCTTTAGGTACCCAACTTTCAAAATATTTAATTATGTCCTTACACGTCATATGAAAAAAAATGCACCCCGACTTTAATCGGGGTGCATCTTTCTTTTTTTCAAAACCTTTGCTGCTCGGCAGCTAAATAGCTTATAATGTTAAACAGTAAAAATCTTATTATCATCTTTTCCATTTTCGAGTTGTCAAATATAATTCAACAAGAAATAATTTCCAATTTTCTACGCATATAATATTCCAAAACAATACTTTTTTATGTGATATAAAATACCGTGGGGTCAAACCGGTTCTATCCAGTTATTGTCTTCTTTTATAAGATCAATTAGACTTTCGACTGATTCCGCCGAAGGGATATTTCGACGTACAATCTCTTTGCCGCGGTACAAGGTTATCTTTCCGACACCGGAGCCAACGTAACCGTAATCAGCATCAGCCAACTCGCCGGGACCGTTAACAATGCAGCCCATAACTGCAATTTTAACTCCTTTCAAATGCTCGGTTCTCTTCCGTATTTTCTCCGTTGTTTCCTGAAGATCAAATAAAGTTCTGCCGCAAGATGGGCAGGCAATGTATTCAGTCTTGGAAATTCTTGTCCTTGCCGCCTGAAGTATTCCAAACAGGATTCTGTTCAAGACTTTTTCATTTGTCTCTTTATCCTTAACAAAATTTCTCACCAGATCCTTGCCGGATGAAGAATTTGAGACATCAGTAAATACTGCGTCAATCCAAACGCCGTCTCCAAAGCCATCAATCAGCAAGGCTCCGAGATCGGTTGCAGAATATAGCCGCAGCTCGTCAATAGCCAACTTGCTGTAACTTCTTTTAACAATAACAGGATTCAATATTCCTCTATTTAATAATTCAATGAAGACTCTTCTTTGTTCTGCCATACCATGAAGATTTGCTGTTTCCAGAACCAGCACAACAGTCTTATCTTCTTTTATTAATTGAAGAAACTCTTCCGTTAGGTCTTCAATTTTACAGGAGATAAAATTTAAAATTTCAGAATGCTCTTCATGAAGAAAACTTTTGGAATTGAAAATCGGGAAGCTGTTGCGTCTATCGCCGGAGCCTTTCCAGAAGTCAAAATCATATATTATCTTTAATGCGTTCGGAGGGCTGAAGGGTAAAATATTTTTACCGAGAAATAAAATATCCGCGGAGCCGTCACTCATATTCCATTTATCAGAGGCAGCTTCGTAGATATATCCGGCAGACGAAAGGTCTTGATAACCCCTTATCTCTTTTCTTGAAAAGTCCGCAACTACTCTCGGCACGTTATGACCGCCAATTCCTGCCGCATCGAAGGTATGCCTCCGGCTGTAGTTGAAAGGATCATACGGAATTTCTTCAACCGGCTTAACAGGTAGATGGCTTTCTCGTCCCTTATACCTGTTGACCAATTGGATAGCAACCGGGGCTTCAAACTCCGGGTCTTCGGTAAGTGAAACTCTTACAGTATCGCCAATTCCGTCTTCAAGTAGAGTTCCTATTCCAACTGCCGATTTAATTCTTCCATCTTCCCCGCCGCCCGCTTCAGTAACTCCGAGATGCAGCGGATAATTCATCCCTTCTTCTTCCATTTTTTGAATAAGAAGCCGGTATGCCTGGACCATAACCTGTGTATTGCTTGCCTTCATCGAAAGCACTATGCTGTGGTAATCCAGGTCTTCACAAATTCGAAGAAATTCCAGTGCAGACTCAACCATACCGAGCGGAGTATCGCCGTAGCGGCTCATTATGCGGTCGGAAAGCGAACCGTGATTTGTTCCGATCCTCATTGCGGTGCCGTATTCTTTGCAGATTTTTACGAGCGGAGAGAAACGCTCTCGAATCTTTTCAATTTCAGCATCATATTCTGCATCAGTATATTCAATTGTTTGAAACTTTTTTCTATCAATATAGTTTCCCGGATTCACTCTTACCTTTTCCACGATTCTTGCGGCAATCTCCGCCGCATTAGGCGTAAAATGAATATCGGCAATAAGAGGAACACTGCAGCCGCGGCTTCTCAATTCCTTTTTGATATTCTCAAGGTTTTGCGCTTCAAGCTTGCTTGGAGCTGTAATCCGGACGTAATCGCAGCCGGACTCAACCATTCTGATTGTCTGCTCGACGGTAGCTTTAGTGTCCATGGTATTGGTGGTAGTCATCGACTGAATCCTGATAGGATTATTTCCGCCTAAAGGAATATCGCCGATAAATACCTCGCGGGTTTTGTAACGGGAATACTGCGTTAAGCTGCTGCAGTATCTTTTTATTTTGCCGGTTGAGTCAATCATTATTAAAATTATAAAATTTGAATTGCTAAAATGCAAAGCTTATTCAAAAAATAAAATACAAATTTTATTCGCTCATAAAGCTGTTCGGGCAAATATAAGGCAGGTAAAATAAAAACCCGGTGACAAATTTGGCAGTCTTTCATAAAGTTAAATCTAATTTTGTTAAATTAGAACCGTGCTTTGTTGAGAGTCGGTTCCGGAAAAAATTTTTATGAGAATTTCTGAAAGTAAAATTGAAGAAATACGTTCGGCGGCTAACGTTGTCGACGTGATTTCCGAGTTTGTCCAGTTGCGGAAAAGGGGCAAGAATTTTTTAGGCTTGTGTCCCTTTCATACAGAGAAAACCCCGTCGTTTACCGTCAATGAAGAGAAACAGATATTCCACTGTTTCGGCTGCCATGCAGGCGGCAATGTTTTCAAATTCCTGATGGATTACGAGAAGATATCTTTTGTCGAATCGGTAGAAGAAGTTGCAAAGAGATACGGGATTACAATCGAGTACGACGGGACTGCAGTTTCGGAAAAGCAGACCGAGCAGGAAGCACTCTACGATATCAACACAGTTGCGGCAAGATATTTTTCCGATAGCCTGCTTAACCATCCCGACGGGGAAATTGCCCGTGAGTATTTTCAAAAAAGAAAAATAAAACCGCAAAGCATGCGGGCATTCGGACTCGGCTACGCATTCTCCGGCTGGGAACATTTTGTCAACTTTGCGGTTGAGAAAAAAATCGACCTGGAAAAAGCAGTTAACCTTGGACTGATCGGTCGCAGTAACGACGGCAGGCTTTACGATAAGTTTTCCGGAAGAATAATTTTCCCGATATTCTCACCTAACGGAAGAGTTGTGGCGTTCGCAGGAAGAATTATGGAGAAGAAAGAAACTTCCGCAAAATATTTAAACTCTCCCGAATCCTTAATTTATGTTAAAGGAAGAATCCTTTACGGGCTTTCGCATGCAAAGGATGAAATCCGCCGGCTGGATAAGGCAATCCTTGTTGAAGGCTACATGGATTTAATTTCACTCCATCAAAGCGGGATTAAAAACGTGGTTGCTGTTTCGGGAACAGCACTAACCGAAGAGCAGGTACAGCTTCTTTCCCGCTACACCAAAAATGTCGTCCTTCTTTTTGATGCCGATACAGCAGGTATTAAAGCATCGATGAGGAGCATTGAGCTTCTTCTTAAAAAAGACATTGAAATAAAAATTGCTTCGCTTCCGCAGGGTGAGGACCCGGACTCATTTGTAAACAGTTATGGAAGAGAGAAGTTTGAAGAGATAATTAAGAAGGCTCAGAACTTCCTGGAGTATCAATCATCAATTTATGAATCTGAGGGATTGTTTGAGGACCCTGCGAAGGCTGCGCAAGCCATACGTGAGCTTGTAAAGCCAGCTTCGCTTATCGCCGATGAATTAAAACGCAGCCTGCTAATAAAAAACATTGCCAGGAAATTCAATTTAAGAGAAAAGATGATTGAGACTGAGCTTGAGAAAGCCTTAGCAAGTGCCGGCAAGCAGGTTACAGCAGAAGCACGGAGCAGAGACAGAGCCCTTGCGCAGAAAGAATCCGGCACTGCCGTTAACCAGGCTAAGAAAGCTTCTCCGGTAACATACAACCTGGAACGGGAATTAATAAAGCTGCTTTATGAAGGCAACGATGAAGTTGCGGAATTTATTTCCATTGAAATACCTGCGGCAGAATTTATGCTTGAAGCCCACCGGGAACTTGCCGATATTGTATATACTTCCCTGCAAAACAACGAAGAAATAATTACCAGCGCCTTGATAGAAAAAATTAAAGATGAAAAACTTCAGGAATATATCCTTGAGCTGACCTTTGAGAAATATCCGATAAGCAAAAATTGGGACGAAATATTCCCCGGTGACTCGGCGGAAATTATAATTCAAAAAATTGCCAGGGATACCGTGAGGAAGTTTAAAATTGCAAAAATCGACATGAAGATAAAAGAAAACCAGCAGCAAATAAACGGAGAAAAAAGCGAGGAGGAAAAGCTTGAAATACTTAGGCTGAACATGGAACTTGAAAAAGAAAAACTTTCCATAGCACGCGAATAACAGCATGCTTCAATTATTTATTCGCTTAAAAAATATACCGCATATACGTACTTATACTGATTCGCTTCATTAAAAAATTATATATATTCTCCTTTGACTTAAAAAAAGAGTATTCCGCAAAATGGGAAAGCGGAAATAAATTCTATTTTCATATTTAAGAGTGAGAAGTTGGAAGATAACAACCTGGGGTGCGTAAATGCATAAGCATTTGCAGAACCTGACAAGACCAAGCGGACAGGTAACAGATCAAAGGGAAATAAATTTCGTTGTTGACCGCGCATTTAAGATTGCACTTAATTATTTGAAGCTTTCGTACGTAAGGGTTCAAAAGTTAATTAATATTTATGAAATGTCTTATGAAGACATTGCAATTGATTCGATAGCCCCGCTGTTCGTTAAAAATCAAAATCATCTTTACTACCCGCTGATAAGTTCTTACATGAAATGGAAGCCTCCCGTTAAGAACGAGGCAGATGCTTTATTCTTCTTAAATAAAATGGTTGCCTCAAGAGTAGAGCAGCATATCACTTGCCTGTTTAGGGAAGCCGACCCGGTGTTCGGAAAGATTCTGGACTCCATTAATTACTTTGTAGAGAAGAAAAAGTACAAAAAGATAAATTACCTCGGTTGTCTTTACATTGTTGAAGGAAACTGCCGGGCAATTAATGGTAAGGTAATCGACCCTTCCGATTTTGAATTCCTGCCGTTAAATCTGTTTTATAACAAACAGACTGCATTAACGGACATACTTGATTATATAAAAACGCACAGCGATTGCTTCCCTGCCGTACCTATGAATGCTTTTGCCGCAAGGCTCAAACGGCTGTCGTTTATCAACGCAAACGAAAATCCAGAGATGGATTTTTTCTTCAACGGGATTGAGATCGAGGAATGCGTAAGTCTGGGGCTGAACGCCACAAAAATGAAACTGAATAAATCCTACCGCGAGACTAAAAAGCTGACAAAACATGAATGCCGGATAATAGAGAAGGTGTTAGACGAGACGGCATTCGACTTAAAAAACGGAGGCATTCACTGGGGAATGTACGATTATTTTGTGAATCACCTGCCAAGCCTTACAAGGGATGAGTTCAAATTAAAATACCATAATATTATTGAATACCTCTTTAAGTCAATGAAAGACACCATAGCCGGAAAATTAAAAGATTAAAAAAGTTTTCCGAGATCGATATTTTTTCCACTATTATATTAATAAAAGGCCGAGGCTGCTATGAAAGTAACTTTGAAAATAAGCGAACGGGACATTTTTTATTATGTATTCTGCAGAAGCCGTCTTACCGAAGATCAGATCAGCTTCATTCGAAGACACAAAAATTTCAGCAAAGAAGTTAACTTTTATCTGGAATTAAAAAGATCTTTTCCCAAAAAAGTTGATAAAGAGATCAGGTTTAGATTGCATAGTTCAATTTTCGGATGTAAGAGATTTAGTTAAAATATCCATTAAGATTTATAATTAGAATCCTATTTACTTTCAATATCTTCATTTTTAGGAATTTCCGTTTTACCACTGCCCAAATGAAACACGGAGGCGCAAGCTTAATATTATCTTCCCGAAATGTTTACAGGCACCTCATCTTTTTATTATTCCGTTCATTATTTATTTTGCATCCGGGTTTCAAGAATAAAATAAATGTATGCTAAGACAGGCAAAGACCGGTAAATTGATGATAGAAATTCTTCCCGACAAATGCGATTTTTGCGGATGCTGCGTCGGCATTTGTCCCGAAGATGCAATTGAACTAAAAGAAGCAGAGATAAATATAATAGATGAACTCTGTACAAATTGTTCAAAGTGCATATGGAGCTGCCCGATTGAGGTAATTCGTTTTAATAAGAATGGAGTGGCAGCGTAAGAGGTTATAGCGCTCTTTTTTATATTTACGCGTTATTCAATTGTCATTTGATTCGCCGTCATTCGTAGTTCAGGAACAGAAATATTTTAAAATGATTGAGCAGTGAATGTCCTTAAAATAACAAGAAATGATTTTTTACAAAGACCAGTTATATAAAAAAATTTACGATGCGAAATGATTATGACATAATAGTAGTAGGCGCCGGTCCGGCAGGTTCGATGGCGGCAAGGTTCGCTGCCGAACAAGGCGTATCGGTAATGATGATGGAAAAAGACAGAGACGTCGGCTATCCGGTACGGTGCGGCGAAGCTATCAGCAAGGCAGGCGTAGAAGAATTTATAACTCCGGATAACAAATGGATTACCGCTACAATAAGCAGGTTCTCATTAAACTCACCCGATGGTACCGAAGCCGTTATTGAATTCGGCGATGCAGGCTTTGTGCTTGAAAGAAGAATTTTCGACTATGAGCTTGCAAAGACCGCTGCAAAAGCCGGTGCGGAAATTCTAACACGGGCTTATGTTAACGGTTTAATAGTTGAGGACGGCAAAGTCTGCGGAGTTAAATACGAGTTCCGCGGCGAGCAGAAAGAACTCCGCTCTAAGATTGTTATTGGCGCCGATGGCGTTGAGTCGAGAGTCGGAAGATGGGCTGGATTAAAAACATTTATTGATTTTAGAGACATGGAATGCTGCGCCCAGGTAACTGCTTCTAACATTAATATAAGCGAGGATACTCTTTATTTTTACTTCGGACAAAATTATGCACCCGGCGGTTACTTCTGGATTTTTCCAAAAGGAAAAAATATTGCGAACATCGGATTAGGCGTCGGCGGGATGGTGGGGAAAAAGAATTCGGCATTGTCGTTCCTGAATAATTTTATGGTTTCGAATTATCCTTCCGCTCCGATACTTACATCAATTGCAGGAGGAGTGCCGAGCACAATAACATTGGAAAAAATTTCCGCGCCGGGGATAATGCTTGCAGGAGACGCTGCACGGCAGGTTAATCCGTTAAGCGGAGGCGGCATTGCAAGCGGAATGATAGGCGGAAGCATTGCCGGAAAAATTGCCGGGCAGGCAGTAAAGATGAACAAGCTTGAACACATTTTTACTTACGACAAAGAATGGCACAACAGGCTCGGCAAGCGCCATGAGATCTTTGAAAGAATCAAAAACGGAATTTATAATTTTGACGATAATAAGTTTAACAAGATTGCACATTCGTTCAATAAAATTTCAAAAGAGAAAAGAACTCTCGGCAGACTGTTTACCCACAGCCCTGGTAAACCAGCCTTCGCTTATTTTAGATATCGCAAAAGTATTTGTTATTTAACCTGGTTGTATTATGAAATCAAAAACCGGAGTTTTACTTGTAAATTTAGGAACGCCGGATAGTCCTTCGGTTCCGGATGTAAGAAAATATCTTTTTGAATTTCTTAATGACCCGCGCGTAATCGACTTGCCGTGGCTGTTAAGAAAATTTCTGGTAAATGTAATCATAGTTCCGTTCCGGGCGCCCAAGTCCGCCGGGATTTACCGGCAGCTTTGGACAGATAGGGGCTCGCCGCTTTTAATCTACGGTGTAAGCGTAAAAGAGAAACTGCAAGCAGCTTTAGGAGAAGGCTTTGACGTTGAACTTGCCATGCGTTACCAGAACCCGGGCATGGACGAAGTTCTTGAGAAAATGAGAAGGAAACAGCATGAGAAATTGATTATCGTTCCGATGTTTCCGCAGTATGCCTCGGCAACAACCGGTTCTGTAATTGAGAAGGCAATGAAAATAATCTCAAAGTGGTGGGTAATACCGGAAGTAAAATTTGTCGGACAGTTTTACGACGACGATGACTTCTTAAATACTTTTATTGAGCGCGCAAAGCAATTCAGCCTAAAAGAATTTGATCATGTACTGTTTAGCTATCACGGGCTTCCTGTCCGCCAGGTGGATAAAGTTTATGTTGACGGCAAGCCGTGCAGCGCTCATAACTGTGAGAATGAAATTAATGAAGACAATAAGTTCTGTTACAAAGCAGCTTGTTATGCTACAACCCGTCTTCTTGCTGCAAAGCTGAATCTTTCTAAAGATGATTACACGGTCTGTTTCCAGTCAAGACTCGATAAAGACTGGCTTGAACCTTTCTCAGACAAGGTAATTATTCGGAAAGCAAAGGAAGGCGCTAAGAGACTTCTTGTATTCAGCCCTGCATTTGTGGCAGACTGCCTTGAGACCAAAGTTGAGATCGGAATTGAATATCAAAAGTTATTTAACGAACACGGCGGTGAAAAAATTCAGCTTGTGGAAAGCCTTAACGATCACCCGGTGTGGATTGAGACATTAAAAAAATTAATCTTAAAAACCCTCGGCTAAAGTCTGATCAGCTTTTGTGCATCGAATCCACAAGCCTGATAAACGGCTTCTTCAAAATCAGCTTAAGCATGTTGCTTCGCCAGGAAATTTTTAAGAGTGTGGAAAGAGTCAGTTCCGGCTTACAACAAATGTAGACTTCATTCCAGCGCGGCGAAAATTTATTCTTGAAATTGTAGAGCCCGATATAATTGTACGCAAACTTTGTCATTCTGCCTGTGTAGTTAATAAAGAATTCCTTAGAAAAAAATTTGGAATGGTAAACCACATAAGGGACCTCACCCAGGCTCCACGATTGAGCGCCCTCTTTCCGCAGTTGCTCAAAGATACTAAATACCAAAGCCTCCATGGCACCTCTCGGAGAATATTTTCTGCGCAATATTAATTCCGTTATTACCTTTCCATCTTCCTTCGGCACAATAGTAATACCTCCCTGCCAAATTCCCTGCGTATCTTTATAGATGAACAGCCTGGATGCCGGCAGAAACTTATCGTTGAAAAAGTATTTAAGCTGCGGCTCGTGCCCGTGTACGCACTGCTTCTTGAACTCTTCAAGTCTTAATGCGTTTTCTTCCGAGAACGGGATCTCTTGCACAGTACCGTTCCTTCCGCCTGCTTTAATTAATTCCTTTAGAGATTTTTTATTAAAATGATCTCCGGCGATTTCAAGTACTGCTTCCTGTCCTACCTTTATCGCCTCAAAGTTATTCTTAACAAAGAACGGAACGATCTCATCGCTGCAGCTGCTGATGAACACCGGGATGTTCCTGAGAAATAATTTGTTATACAATTCAAGCGGTACAATATCAAACCTGTATTGAGGATTATTTATCCAGATCAGGCTCTTGTCTTTCCGCTTAAATATTTCCGGCAGTTCAATACCCAAAATTTTTATTTTGATGCGGTTATCCCTCAGGATGAATGCGGAAAGCTTTTTATCGACTTCAAAGTTGTAAGATAAAACTTTGCTCTTGAGCGATGCATTTATTATTCTATCGGGTACCAATATACTAATAAATATTTTTTATGAGATTAAACCCGCAATCAAAAAAATCCCGGTCCGATTTTCACTGAGATTAATATTTAAGATTTCCGGGTCTCGCGGATAAAATGGATGTAATCGGTATATGCAGGCAATTTATCAAGCCGTCTTACTTCCCTGGCAATCTGGGCACGGTGATATGCCGAATGCATGAAAACATGCGTCAGCACGTCTTCTACAGAATTCGAGTGCTCAACTCCTTTGGAGTTCTTATAGGTAATCATATTTTCGAACTCCGTTTCCAGCTTGCCGTTTATAAAATCCGAAAATGCCTTTGCATTCTCCTGCCATTGCCTGTTGCATTCGGAAAGGCGCAATGTCTTCCAGAAGTTTAAACCCGAATAGTCACCGGACTTAAGCCTGAGTATCCAGATCTGTTCCGATAATACGATATGCGAAAGCAGTTTCAACACCTGATCATCATTAATGTTTTGATCCCGCAGGCTTAAAGTCGTCACTTCGTTTGCCCAGGAATTGTATTTGGCAAGTTTAGATAAATATTCTTTCATACTTCATCTCCGAAAGGTTAAGATTAAAAATCTCTTATTTAAGATAGCTCTTAATAATTTAAGTAGAAAGGGAATTTGAACCTGAGTGACGGTGAAGCCAAAGGCAGAGCCGGAAATATTAAAGTTTAGCTGAACAATAGTTTTTTCCGTCGGCACCATTTGAAATAAATAATTCTTGAAGAACTTGATATCAAAGGTGAAACGAAATTAGCTGAAAGCATGTTGAAATTCTTGAGATAATGCAGCATCAAATTAATTTTCCTAATTCATCAATCCTTGATGTTCCAACTGCAGCCTGCGCTGTTGATAAGCTTGTCCGCAGCCTCCGGTCCCCATGAGCCTGATGAATAATTCGGAACTTTTATCCACGGCTCCGATTCCCATTTTTTTATTACGGGATCGATAATAGACCAGGCTTTATAAATCCAATCGCCGTGGGGAAACAAGGTCTGATCGCCTTTCATAGCATCAAACAACAGCCACTGGTATGCACTCGGCGGCTCTGCAATGTTGAAGGCAGTGTCATACTGGAAATTCAAGTTGACAGGACGCAGATGGAGCTCGGCACCCGGCTGCTTTGCCATAAATGTATAAACAATCCCTTCATTCGGCTGAAGCCGGAAGGTTAAAACATTTTTATGCATCGCACTCCTCGAATAGGTCGGAAACATCGAGTGGGGCGTCGGTTTGAACTGAATAGTCACTTCCGTCAGCTTGTCTTTTAGCCTTTTGCCTGTCCTTAAAAAGAAAGGGACGCCAGCCCAGCGCCAGTTGTCAATCATAATTTTAAAAGCGGCATATGTAGGTGTGGTAGAATCTTTTGCAACATTATTCTCGTCTCTGTAAGAAGTGACCTTAACGCCGTTCATTTCACCCGCATCATACTGCCCAAGAACACAGTCATTCTCAATATCTATTTTACAAACCGAGTTCAAGACTTTCACCGTTTCCATCCTTAGGGATGCATCGTAATTTACCGGCGGCTCAATTGCCGTAATGCAAAGTAGCTGCAGCAAATGATTCTGCACCATATCGCGGAGTATGCCGGTAGTTTCATAAAAGTTCCCCCGCGTTCCTATCCCCAATTCTTCCGCAACGGTTATCTGAACATTTTCGATGTAGTTACGGTTCCATATCGGTTCAAAACCGGGATTTGCAAAACGGAAGACGAGCATGTTCTGTACTGTCTCTTTACCAAGATAATGATCGACACGGAAAATCTGATCTTCGCTGAAAACCATATGAATATCTTTATCAAGCATTTGAGCAGACATTCCATCGCGACCGAACGGCTTTTCTATAATTACTCTTCTCCAACCCGAATCACTTTTGGCAAGCGATACTTCTCCGAGGCGCTTTATGATTATGCCGTAGTCTTGCGGAGGAGTTGCCAGGTGAAATAAAACATTGTCGGCAATTTTCAAATCCGACTGCAGCTTTCTGATTTTATCTCTCAGCTTTGAATACGAGGATGAAGCATCATCATTGAAGTCGCCTTTTATATAAAACATTTTTTTCGAGATCTCATTCCATTCTTTGTCGCCGCAGTCGCTTACCTTCTTCATAGATAGCTTCATTTCATTGCGGAAGAAATCATCGTCCCATTCGCGTCTTGCAAAGCCGATAATGGCAAATGGTTTCGGCATTAAGCTATTGCATTCGAGCGCGAACAAAGACGGAATTAATTCGCGGTGAGTTAAGTCTCCCGTAACGCCGAAGATTACAACAATGCACGGCTCCGGTGGGACAGCTTTTGACATTCCCGAATTTACTACCTCGACATATTCTTCGCCCATATCAAACTCCTTAACTTTTACCAAACAGTAAAGGGTACCGTACAAGTGTAACTTCAGACTTATACCTTACACATAACACCGTCATTACTTTCACTAACCTAATTCTAAAACAATCTGTTATTTTAAGATCTCCGCCAGCTTCTTTAGGTTGGCTTCAACGTCACTGCCGAGATGTATCCTTATAACCCGCCGCTCATGTGTATTGAGAGATCTGAAATCGCCTAACGCCTGAGCGTGCTGCAACGTACCGAAGCCGTATTCCTTTCCGGGTATAGCAGCTTCTTCCGCATGATCTGCAGTAAACAATAAAAAGATTCCAGTATTTGCACCGCCTTTATGAAGCTGACCTGTAGAGTGTAAATATCTCGGTCCGTAACCTAATGTTGTCGCCACCTCGTAACGGTCGCGCAAGCCAGTTCTAATAGATTGAAGCTGCTTGTGCCTTGCGGGTGTTTGAAGAAAATAGGCAAGTATAGAAATATAATCAGGCGTTTTGGCAAGCTTCAAAAATGAATTAAGAAAATCTTTTACATTCTTGCGGTGACCGGCAAACAGCCATCCCGCCGATTCTTCACAATAAACTGAAATACCGTTTTGGTCAACAACCGGTTGATCTTCTACAAATTTTCCTTTCTCTTTCCATTCGGCAAGGATTTCGTTCGTGTTCTTTTTGCTTTCGGCAACGTTGGGCTGGTTGAAAGCATTTATTCCGATAACTACGCCTGCTGTAGCGGTTGCAACTTCCCAGCGCAGATATTCGGCACCGAGAGCGTTTTTATCTTTAATCTCAATACGCGCTACCGGATGACCGGCTTTTTCAAGTGCTGCAAGCTTCCTTTCTTCGGATGCAGTTTCGTCTTCCGAAGTATATATGTAAACAAACATGCGATCCCCGGAATAGTTATCCGGGCTGCCGAGCTTTTCGCTTTCCACCGGCAGCAAGCCTTTTCCAATTTTTCCGGTACTCTCCGCAATCAACTGCTCAACCCAGAGTCCGAAATTGCTTATTGACTTGGACATCACGAAAGTTACTTTGTCCCGTTTCAACTTGTAGTTTACTCCGAGAAAAGTTCCAAGCGCAACTCCGGGATTCGAGTCTGGAGGAACATAAGGACCGCAGCTCTGCATCATCTGGTGGGCAATGTTTAAAATCTTCTTAATATCTATTCCGATCAATGCCATTGGCACTAAACCGAAGAACGAGAGAGCAGAATATCTCCCGCCGAATTCAACCGGATTTTCAAAAACGTGCCGGAACTTCTTTTCCGACGCTTCTTTCATTAAAGAAGTGCCGGGATCGGTTATGGCAATAAAATGCTCGCCTACCGAGTTCCCAACTTCCTTCTTCGTCAGTTCATAAAAGTAATGGTTAAAGCAGGATGTCTCCAATGTTGTTCCGGATTTACTTGAAACTATAAATAAAGTCTTGCCGGCTTCAATTTTAGACTCCAGTTCTTTCAGAGCGGCAGGGTCGGTATTATCAAGGACAAAAAGCTGCGGAAATCCGGGCTTCGAACCGAATGTAGCAGCAGAGACTTCCGGGCAAAGGCTGCTGCCGCCCATGCCGAGAACTACCGCATACTTATATTTTGAGGCTTTTACTTCCTTAACAAGACTTTCAATCTCCCCTGATTTACTTAAGAAGTATTCCATGCTGTCGAGCCATCCAAGTCTTATTTTAATTTCCTCTATCTGTTCCGGATCGTCCGACCACAGGTAAGGATCTTTTGCAAACAGGCGGCGCGTGTATTGCTTTTCATTCAGCGACTTCATCGCCGCCGAAGCTTCCTTCTTTGCTTTTGCAAAATTGATTGTCTGTTTTCCTATGTTAGCACTCAGAATATCATCCCGCTTCTTTGAAAGCGACTTCATCAGGTTGTCGTACGGTTCTATAAATTTCTGGATTGCTTCATTCAAAAGTTGTTGAGTAACAAAATCGATGTCGATCCCGACTTTCTTAAGATCATCAATGGTCTTGTAAGCTTCGTTCAGATTTTTCTCAACTGTGTTTTCTTCAAGCTTTCCGTGGTCGGCAAATGCTTCTATGGTCTCATCAGGGAGAGTATTCACGGTATCGCGTCCAATCAATGTTTCAACGTATTTAACATCGTTATAAAGCGGGTCCTTAGTGCTGGTGCTTGCCCAAAGCGGTCGCTGCACCTTTGCGCCAAGCCCGGAGAGCATTTCCCACTTCTCACCGGAGAAAATTCTTTTAAAGCTTTGGTAAGCAATCTTGGCATTTGCTACGGCAGCCTTTCCAAACAGGCGTTCCGGCTTAATTAAATTGTCGCCGTTCTTTCCAGGAATTACCAAGTGCCCAATAAGCTGGTCGGCAAGAACATCTATTCTGCTTAAGAAGAAACTGGCAACGGATCTGACTTCCTTAATTGATTTCCCCTCCGCAGCACGGCGCTCAAGAGCCTTGATGTAAGCATGCGCAACGGCTTCATAGCTTTGAATAGAGAACAGCAAAGTAATGTTGACGTTTATTCCCTCATAAAGCATTTCTTCGATTGCCGGAACGCCTTCGGGTGTGCCGGGAATTTTAATAAAGCAGTTGGGTCTGTTTACCTTTTTGAAAAGCCTTCTTGCTTCGACCTTAGTACCATCGGTATCGCGAGCAAGGTATGGCGATACTTCAATGCTTACAAAGCCATCTACTCCTTCGGAATTATCAAACACAGGTCTGAGAATATCGCATGCATCCTGAACATCCTTCACAGTTAGTTCCTCGTAAATTTCGTGCACTCCCTTTTTCTGATTAACAAGCTGCCTGATCTGTGCATCATAATCATTACCTGATGTAATTGCTTTGTTAAATATGCTTGGATTGGAAGTAATTCCGCGGAGACCTTCCCGTACTACGCGCTTCTTAATTTCGCCGCCTCTGATCTTACCGCGGGTTAAATTATCAAGCCAGTAACTCTGACCGTAGTTAATGAGTTCGGTTAACGTATTCATTTTAATCTCCTAAATTTCTTGTTCAATATTGTTCCGCTGCAAAAAAGACAAAATACCCTTCGGAAATATAACTTAAAATTAAATCCTTAGCAGTGAGTAACCGAAAGCGTTACCGTTGTCAAGCGAAGCCGCAGCACTAAATTTCTTTTCATTTCATTAGCTTTTAAAATTACTATTTGATAAACCAACGCTGTGTTAATTAAATCAAAAGATTGAGAGTCTAAAAACTCCCGCAAAGTATTAACTAAGCCTGCTCATAATTTTTTCCGCTATTGTCTTGCCGATGCTCAGCGAAGCTGTTGCAGCGGGAGACGGGGCGTTTAAGACGTGGATCATTTTTTCCGCTTCAACTATTCTAAAATCGTCAACAAGCTTTCCGTCGGGTTCAAGCGCTTGCGCACGCACTCCTGCGCCTCCGGGATGGACATCATCATATTCAATTTCCGGAATTAGCTTCCGGAGCGCTTTTACAAAAGCCGCCTTGCTAAGCGACCTGTAAAACTCGTGCATTCCCATCCTGTAATGCCTGGCAGCCATTTTCCAGAAGCCGTTGTAAGTTATCATCTGCAGCACGTCTCCCGGAGAAAAATCTTTATGAGAATATCCTTCCCGTTTGAATGCCAGCACGGCATTCGGACCGGCTTCTATACCGCCGTTTATCATTCTTGTAAAATGCACTCCGAGAAAGGGAAACTTCGGATCCGGAACGGGATAAATTAAATTCTTTACCAGGTGTTCCTTTTCTTTTCGTAGGGTATAATATTCTCCGCGGAACGGAACAATTTGGAGACCGGGCTCAACGCCGCATAGTCTCGCAATCCTATCCGATTGCAGCCCGCCGCAGTTAACCAGGAATTTTGTTCTAATCTCGCCGCCGGACGTCTGGACGATCAATTCATTTCCGTCCTTTTCAGATGAAAGGAACCTGCTTCCGGTTTTGATTTCTCCACCTGCTTCTAAAATAATTTTTGCATAAGTCCTTACTACCTGGATATAATCCGTAATTCCTGTTTCCGGTACAAACAATCCGGCAATGCCTGTTGCATGCGGCTCATATTCTATTATTTCTTCTTTCGAAAGTCTCTTAATGCCCGAAAGACCATTGGCTTTGCCGCGTCTTTCAAGCTCGTCAAGGGCAGGAATTTCCCGGCTGTTTACGGCAACAACTATCTTCCCGCAGCGTTCATGCTTTATGTTATTCTCTTCGCAGAATTTATACATCATCTGTCTGCCGGCAACGCAATTTTTCGCCTTAAGCGAGCCGGGCTTATAGTACAAGCCTGAATGAATAACGCCGCTGTTGTTGCCGGTCTGGTGTGCCGCCAGTTTTTTTTCTGCCTCTAAAACTACAAGAGAAAGGTTCTTTAGTTTAAGAAGATTTAATGCGGTAGAAGTTCCTATTATTCCACCGCCGATTATTGCAATATCGTAGCACTTTGAAGATGTCATTAAAAAGCTTTTCCAAACATTTGAAATTGAAAAATTTAGTTACTCTAAATTATAGCTAAACAGATTGATATAAAACAAATCAGAATAACCGACAAAACTATTATCTTGAAAGTGATGATTTAATTTAATTATGTTCGTTCCGTTAAATCCGGAAGAAAAGAATTATTTATGACTATTAATAAAAGGCAGAAGATCAGCATAATAATTGCACTGATTGTTATACTTGCAGCGGTTATTATCTGGCTTGCAGACGGGGCTTATGTATTTACACAAACTAAAGTCTTGATCGAAAAAAAGGATCCTCTGTTCGGAAACACTTACAAGGCTTGGGAAAACAAGTTTATCTGGGGTCTCGATCTAACGTTGATAGTTACTGCTGTCAGTATCCTTGTCTCTGGTCTGTTTTTCTTCATCTTTAAAAACAAAAGAAAGAATTTAAATGAAACAAGTAATTAGTGCACTCTTTTTATTCATGTTATATGCAGCGGTAAGCTTTCCGCAGGGCTTCGATGTTAAGGCAAAGGGTAACCAGAAATTTTCTTTCAAAGACGACAAGGGCAGAAACCAGGCAACCTTTACCAGCAAGACTCCGTTCGACGAAGTTGACGGCTTAACGACACAGATAAACGGTACTATTTCTTTTAATGTTGCCGATGTAAAGAACACTCTTCAGGGAGAGATTTCCTTTCCTACGGCATCACTGCAGACCGGGATTACTATGCGGGATAGAGACATGAAAGCCCCAAAATGGCTTGATGCCGAACAGTATCCGACCATATCCTTCAAAATTGTAAAAGTTACAAATGTACAGAAGTTAGCTCCTAATAAATTAAAAGTGGATGTACTCGGCAACTTCTCACTTCATGGCGTAACTAAAGAAATTCCGGTTGAGGCAACATTGACCTATCTTGACGAAAGCACAGCAACCGAAGCCAGGGAACCGGGTGATCTTCTCGGTGTTACGGCAAATTTCCATATTACTCTTTCAAAATATAATGTCCAGAATATGGTATTGGGAACGAGAGTTTCCGATAATATAAATATCGGCGTAAATATTGTTGGCACCAACAAATTCTAATTAATAGCTTCCGATGAATTCTTACCTGGTTTGCATGGTTTGAACGCCTAAGCCGGGGATAAGAGCCTTCTTATTGAAATTTCCTTATGCCGGGAACCGGGCGGCGGGAATCAAATATCAATTAAACAAATTCCTGAAAAATCCGATAATGTATTGAAATTACTGAATAAATTATAAGTAATCGTACAAGCATTTTACAAACAATTTCGACAGCTTAATGAATTATTATAGTTCAATATCGCAAATGAGTAAAGTCTAATATCAAAATAGAAAAAGCGGGTTAGCTATGTTAACTATTCTAAAAAAATACTTAAACAAATATTTATTCTCAGCCGGATTTTTAGTTACCTTAATATTCTTTGCAATTGAAATTGACGGGTATTTGAAATTAACCGGAGGAAATGGAACTACCGCTTTTAATGATGCAAAAGATACCATTACCTTCGGAATGTTCGGCTCGATTATAATGTTCGGCTTTTTGGTTGCATATCTTCAACTTAGCTTTTACCAGCCGTTTAAATCTCTTTCAAAAAGACTGAAGCTGATGACCGAAAAAGACTTTACATCTTTATCGACTGCATTGACCGAAATGGCTCAGGGAAATCTGACAACGAATATTAAGCTCGATACAAGCTTAATTAAGATTTCGAAAAACGGGAAAATAGGAGAGATGGTGACACGGCTTAATTCAATAATAGAAAATCTTAACGATGCCAGTAAGGAATTTAACTCGGCAACAGATAAGCCCTGCCAAAGGCTTTTCTACGTCGGAGCCGATTCATACATTGAAGGACGCACTTGCGGCGAAGCCATGGGGAAGCTGCTTAACGGCAAAGGCAAGGTTGCTGTAATCCAGGAAAGCTTTAACATCGCTGCTCACGAGCTTAGAAAGAAAGGATTCCAGAATAAGCTGAGAGAAAAATATCCGTCTGTTCAGGTAATTGATAATGTGGAGTCGCAGTTAAATTCGACGATAACTTATAATGCAACCATCTCGCTCTTAAAAAAATATCCCGACCTTGACGGTATTTATGTAACGCACGGAGGAAGCGAAGTAGGTAAAGCGGTTAACGATGCCGGTAAGTCAGGCAAGGTAAAAATTGTTTGCCATGATCTTGCCGATGGAACTATGAACTATGTAAGCAAAGGTATAATAAGCGCTACACTGTCTCAGGATGTTTTTGCACAGGGGCATGATCCGGTAATACATCTTTTTAACCACATAGCAGCAAAGTGGAGCCCGGCTCAACCGAGACTTTTAACAAATACCGAATTGGTTACAAAAGAAAATTATACTAAATACTGGCAGCCGGGCAGAGGAATCATTGAATCAGAAGAAGCGTCTGCAAGGAGACCCAAGCCGCTTAAAAAGCCCGGCAGACAAGTAAAAATTGCTGTCCTCGGAAGAATGGGTGATCCGTTCTGGGATGCCGTAAAATCGGGGGTGGAAGCAGCCACTTCCGAGCTGAGAGCTTATAACACCGTTGTTGATTGGATAATTCCAGAAGGATCAGTTACAAAAGATTCCATCGACATTACAGCTAAATATTACGGACCTGCAATTGAGCGCTGTACTGCAAGCGGGTATGATGCTATCGCAACAGGCATTTTTGATAAGCAGTTGATTCAATATATCAATAGAGCAGTTGGAAAAGGCGTAAGCGTAGCCATATTTAACAGCGAGCCGAGGAATCTGCGCGGCATATTTGCCACTATGATAAGCCGCTCGAAGATGCTGCTTGGACTGAGCCATAAGCTTGCAGGACTTGCACAACTTTCCGTTGATGCCTCCAACTACAACTCAAGCGCGGTTGAGCAAATGGTTAAAAGCTTAAACGAAGAGGCTACCTCTGTAGAAACGGCAAGCACGAACATGACCCAGATAGCTTCATCAATTGAGAATATAGCACGGGACTCACAGGAACAAAAAAGGGCGGCTGAAAAGGTTTCAGACTCGGCATTCAATATTTCGCGGGCAGTTAAGTCAGCTAATGAAAATGCCAACATAGTTGTGAATGCTTCTACAGATTCTATTACAATAGCCAAATTAGGCGCTCAAACCGTAAAGCAAAACCTTGAGCAAATGAAAAAGATTGAAGAGACCGTTGGTCATTTTGCATCTCAAATTGAAGAGATGGCAAAGCAATCGGAACAGATTGAGGAAATTATAGAAACTATAGAAGAGATAGCCGAGCAGACGAACCTGCTTGCACTTAATGCCGCAATAGAAGCAGCAAGAGCGGGCGAACACGGCAGAGGCTTTGCAGTTGTTGCCGATGAAGTGCGCAGCCTTGCAGAGAGATCGGCAAATGCAACCAAACAGACGTCGAGTTTAATCAACAAGGTTCAAAAAGATATTTCGGAAGCAGGCGGCTCAATAAAATTGATTGTTGAAAAGGTAAAGACCGGCGCGGAAACAGCAAATAAATCCGGCGAGGTAATTGACAAGCTGCTCTCTTCATCAAATAACGTAAGCCAGCAGATAAACGAAATGGCAACGGCTAATAGCGAAGTTGCCAGCATTATGTCGGGACTTCTTGAATCAATCGAGAAGATTTCACTTGTAATCGAACAGAATATGAGCGCAACGGAAGAATTGAGTTCAGGCGTTCTTCAGACGGTTGAAATGATTAATAACGTAGCCGTAATAAGCAGACAGAATGCGGCGACGATAAACGACATATCGCAAAAAACCGAGAAAGCCAGCAGCGAAGCCAAAGAGGTCGACCAGGTTGCAGCAGGTCTTGCAGAGATGGCTGATGAGCTGCAGGCGGCTACGGCTCAATTTAAGATTGAATCGGAAGACTTCAGGCTAAATTGAAATAGCTCAGATTTTTCTTGACTTAGACTTTTATTAAAAATAAATTTACACAGGAAATAGAGGGGGCTACTCCGCAAAATTATTTTTAATCAAAAGTTAAGAGGGATTCTATGAAAGTTCTTGGTTTTATCATTCTTCTTTTTTTCTCTTTTCTGCTTTTCATAACAGATTTATCCGCACAAAATAAATCTCAAACATCCTCCGATCAGATCAATATAAGCTACCGGAAATATGTATTAGATAACGGACTGACTGTCTTAATCCATGAAGATCATAAAGTCCCGGTTGTTTCTGTTAATACCTGGTACCATGTAGGCTCCGGTTATGAAAAGCCGGGCAGAACAGGCTTTGCACATTTGTTCGAACACTTAATGTTTATGGGGTCGGGACATGTGCCGCAAGGTGAATTTGATAAGCTGCTTGAAGCTGCAGGCGGAGAAAATAACGGCTCTACTAATGTTGATAAGACAAATTATTTTGAAGATGTACCGACAAACGCTTTGGAACTTCCTTTGTATTTGGATTCGGACAGGATGGGCTTTCTTGTAGATGCAATGTCCCCGTCGAGCGTGGATGCTCAAAGAAGTGTCGTTAAAAATGAAAGAAGGCAGAGCTACGAAAACCGCCCCTACGGGTTAGCCTGGGAGATAATCTATAAAAATTTATATCCCGAAGGTCATCCTTATAGCTGGAGGACTATCGGCTCGATGACGGATTTAAGTGCCGCCTCTTATGAAGATGTGGTGGAGTTTTTCAAAACCTATTACGTTCCGAATAATGCCTGTCTGTCGATTGCCGGCGATGTTAATCCCGAAGAAGTAATTAATCTTGTAAAGAAATGGTATGGAAATATTCCGGCAGGTAAACCTGTTCCACCTCAAAATCCCGGTGCAGCTAAATTAACGGAAGAGAAAATAATAACATTCGAGGATAAAGTTCAGCTCCCCCGGTTGTATATGGCTTGGATAACGCCGCAGATATTTGCACCCGGCGATGCAGAGTTTGACGTCTTGAGTTCCATCCTCGGAAGCGGGAAAAATTCAAGATTATATAAAAGGCTTGTCTACGAACTGCAGATTGCCCAGGATGTGGACGTAATGCAGATATCGGAAAAGCTTTCATCTCAATTTATGATTATAGCAACTGCCAGAGCAGGACACAATCTCGATGAATTGAAAAATGTGATACAGGAAGAGATTGATAAGATAAAAAAGGAGCCACCGGAACAAAGAGAGTTGCAGCGATCTGTTAATCAGTCGGAGGCTTCATTCCTGGATAGATTAGAAAGAATAGGCGGCTTCGGAGGTATTGCCGATCAGCTTAACTCGTATTTTTATTTTACCGGCAACCCGGATTATTTTAATGAGGATCTTGCACGGTATAAAGCTTTAAGCCCCGGCGACATACAGGCGATTGCACAAACTTATCTTGCTGATAATGCAAGAGTAGTTTTAAGCATAGTACCAAATGGCAAACTTGATCTGGCAGTCAGTAAGAAAGACGAGGGAAAGTAAAATGGAAACTAAAATCAATTCAATCGTATTTAGCCTTATACTAATTTTTTTTCTGTCTTCAATTAACAACGCCCAAGAGGTAAATAGGAATGAACCTCCCGATTTACCGGCGCCCTCGCAAATGAATCTTCCGCCGATTCAGCAGTTTGAGCTTTCTAACGGGTTAAAAATATATCTGATGGAAAGGCATGAAGTCCCTTTAATGCAGCTTAATGTTATTATACATGCCGGCTCTGTTAACAACCAAAGTGATAAAGCAGGGTTAGCAAACATGACTATGCAAATGCTGATGGAAGGCGCCGCCGGAAAGTCTTCGCTTCAATTAGCTGATGAAATAGATTTCCTTGGCGTTGGAATTTATTCGAATGCCGGCGCTCATTATTCTAAGGTCTCGCTTCATTCTCCGCTTTCAAAGTTTGACGATGGCTTAAGAATACTTGACGAGATAATTCTTCGCCCTGACTTCCCTGCTAAAGAACTTGAACGTAAGCAAAAGGAATTTCTAACTTCCTTAATGCAGATGCATGACCAGCCAACCGCAATTGCAAATACCGCGTTCCGTCAGTTGCTTTACGGAAAAGACTACCCTTACGGCAAACCCGCAATGGGAAATGAAAGTTCAATCAAAAGCTTTACCGCAGATGATCTCCGTAATTTTTATGATAAATATTTCAAGGCAAATAATGCATTTATTATTGCAGTCGGTGATATTAACAAAGATGAATTGAAAACAAAGCTGGAATCTGCATTTGGAAGCTGGCAAAAGGGAGATGTAAAGATAGAAAAGCTTGCCGATGCACCGCAGGTAGAAAAGCGGATTGTTTATTTAATAAATAAACCGGGAGCGCCCCAGTCTGTAATTTACATCGGCAGAATCGGCGCTGAAAGGACAACACCGGACTTCAATTCAATTAACGTTATGAATACTGTTCTGGGAGGATCTTTTTCTTCAAGAATAAATTTGAATCTTAGAGAAAAGCATGGATATACTTACGGAGCGCAGTCTTATTTTGATTACAATCAGGCTGCAGGTCCGTTTGTTACCGGCTCTTCGGTACAGACTGAAGTTACCGACAAAGCACTAACCGAGTTTTTCAACGAATTAAATGGAATTCGAAGTCCCATTCCGGACGAAGAAATAGGTCGTGCAAAGAATTATCTGGCGTTAAGCTACCCAAATAATTTTCAAAGTATTTCCAATATTGCCAACCGGATTGAATCTATTGTTGAATTTAATCTTCCCTTGAATTATTTCAACGATTACATTACCAATGTTTTAAATGTTAAAGATGATGAAGTCAATCAAGCCGCTCTTAAATATATTTTGCCCGATAAAATGATAGTGGTTGTGGTTGGAGATAGGGCAAAGACCGAGGAAGGGATTAAAAAATTAAATTTGGGAGAGATTAAAAATCTTTCGATAGAAGACGTCCTTGGTAAAATGCCGAAGATTGATTAAATAATTATGGAGACGTCTAAACAGACGTCTCCGTTTTTTCAGTATTAATCTTAGCCTAAGGAATTGTCGGCGTATTGAGCTTCTTCAGATCTGCATGCAGTTCTTCATCACTCAAATGATGCTCGACGAGCTTACCTGAAAAATAAGCATCGTAAGCGCTCATGTCGAAGTAGCCGTGTCCGCTTAAGTTGAATAAAATTGTTTTGGATTTACCTTCTTCCCTGGCAATCAAGGCTTCCTTTACTGCACACGCAATGGCATGGTTAGATTCTGGTGCGGGAATAATTCCTTCGCTTCGGGCAAACTTTACTCCGGCATCGAAGCATTCTAATTGATGGAAAGCTTGAGCTTCAATTAATTTATCTTTTAATAACTGGCTGATGATTGCGCCGGCTCCGTGATAGCGAAGCCCGCCTGCGTGGATTGGTGCCGGAACGAATGTATGACCGAGAGTGTACATCGGAATAAGCGGGGTTAACCCCACCGTATCGCCGAAGTCATAACGGAATTCACCTTTAGTAAGCTTAGGGCATGAGGACGGCTCTGCAGCGATGCATCTAACCTTCTTGCCTTCGCGGAAATTAAGCCCGAGGAACGGTAAGGCAATACCGCCGAAGTTTGAACCGCCGCCGAAACAGCCGATTACAATATCGGGAAAATCGTTTGCCATTTCCATCTGCTTAA
>JBJKRP010000240.1:0-16769 GCA_046704565.1 Ignavibacteriaceae bacterium
GCATAGAAGTTGGTTCCCATTAGTCGGAAGTTTTATTTAATTTATAATTCAGATTGAAAGGCAGAAATAAGATGAAATCAATTAAAAAGATATTACCAGCAATACTTCTTGCGGGTTTAATTTGCGGAAATGCTTTTGCACAGGCAAACAGCGAAGTGAAATACCAAATCCTGCCGGCAAGTAAATTGTCTATTGACGGTACCTCTACTTTCCACAACTTTACTATTAAAGCCGCCGAACTAAACGGATATCTTATTCTTGACGGAACAAATGCAAACAGTACTCTTAATAACGAGCTTGAAAAAGCCGGAACTCTCAAAGTTACGGTGCCTGTAAAGAAACTTGATTCGGATAACAGCTCTATGAATGATAATATGGACAAAGCCCTTAAGGCAGATAAGAATCCTGATATTACCTTTACTCTAAAAAATATTGCAGTCAGTGATGAGCATGTTAAGTCCGGTGATTCTTTAAAAATTTATGCAAACGGGATGTTGACAATAGCAGGCGTTACTAAAGAAATAAATATGACGGTTGAAAGCTCAAAGACCAAGGACGGCATAATCCGTTTTACGGGTCAGCAGAAATTGAATATGAAGGATTATGGTGTAAAGCCTCCTACGATGTTTTTTGGAACTGTGAATGTGGGGGATATGGTAACGGTGAATTTTGACTTAGAACTATCTGCTAAATAAATTAAAGCCGGTAGCGGAAATCATTTGCAGAATATGAAAAATAAATTATGTTATAACAGCCGGAATAATAATTTTAATACCGGTGACAATGCCGGGTGTAAATTCAGTTTTGATCCTTGCATCGATAGAGAATGATAATATGTTAACGAACTCGAATCTAAAGCCAATAATAATTTTGATGTTTTGCTTTGCGGCTATAAGCGGACTTGTGAAAGCTCAAGACAGCGACATAAAATACGTAACACAGCCCGGCAGCAAACTCTGGATCGACGGTACTTCAACTATAGACAGCTTTACCTGTACAACACACCAGGTAAACGGATACGCAGATATAGAAAACAGTGCAGGTATGAATGGTAGTACATTGAGAAAAGATAAGGTTGAAGTTACCGTCCCGGTATTCACGCTTGACTGCGGCAAGAGCATTATGAATGACGATATGTATAATGCAATGGAAGCTAATAAATACCCGATGATTACGTATGAATTAATTAAAGCTCATGTCGCTTCCAAGCCTGACACTTTATCCGGCGCATTTCTGTTAGAAACAACCGGTTATTTAACTATAGCCGGAGTTAGGAATAAAGTTGACATCACTATTCAAGTACGGATGCTATCGAATGGACGCTTTAGATTAACCGGTAAAAAATCCCTATCAATGCAGGACTACGGAATCGTTCCTCCTTCTCACTTCTTCGGCTTAATCAGGGCGCATGATAAGCTTGTAGTTAACTTTGATTTAATTGCCGGGCGGGAAGATAGCCTGGTAAAGTTTGACTCAAAACAATAAAAGAATTGACGGCTTAGCCGTGGTATCATAAATTTATTTAAAAATTTCCTTCAGCCTGTCGTAACCGCTTTTGCTTACCGGAAGAGTGGTCTTATCTTCAAGCACTATCTTGTATGTTTCTTTCTCCAGCAGCTCGATTTTCTTTATTCTTTTTATTGAAGCTATGTATGAGCGGTGTATCCTTACAAAGTCATTCGGGTGAAGATGATCCTGGAAATAGCGCATCGTCTTCTGTTTCAAGAATTTCCCCTCGTCGGAATAAATCATAACGTAATCGTCCTGTGCTTCAAGGTATTTTATCCTGTCTGAGGGAACAATAGATATTTTCGGTCCGTCTTTAATAACGACTCTGTCGAGGAATTCGTCCGAAGAATCTTTTTCGGCAAGCAGGCTTTTTACAGCAGCCGAGTTAAACTTTCTATCTTTTAAATGAACCAGCGCCTTGCCCAAAGCTTCGTTAAATCTTTCTGCTGAGAAAGGCTTTAGAAGATAATCAACTGCATTAACCTCGAATGCTTTAAGTGCAAATTGATCGTAGGCAGTGGTAAAAATTATTGCCGGCGGATTATCGATAAGCTCAAGCATTTCAAAGCCGGTTATTTTTGGCATCTGGATGTCAAGAAATACTAATTCAGGATTTAGCTCGCCGATCTTTTTTATTCCGTCGAAACCGTTTGAGCATTCCGCTGCAATTTCTATATCTGGATTTTCTTTTAGATAACCTTTTATTATTTCTCTTGCAAGCTTTTCGTCATCAATAATTATTGCACGTGCTTTATTCATAGCCGGAGACATTCTTTTTTGTTTGCCTTCAAAATTAAGAATAAAATTTGTCAGTTTCAGCGTGCGGTTATTTTTTAATTCAAACAGGAATGAAAATAGTAACCTTAAATTGGTTGGCACCCTTGCTAATTTCAAGCAAGTCAGGGCGGTGATACATAAGTTCCAATCTATTCTTAATATTCTGAAGACCGATGCCGGTACCCCTGGCGGCAGCAATATTCGCATCGAAATTATTTTCAAGTGTAATTCTAAAGAATGTATTCTCCCTGGCGCAGCTAAGCTTTATAATTACCTTCTCAAGCGATTCATATACCGCATGCTTTATGGCATTCTCAAACAAAGGCTGAAGAATCATATTTGGGATAGAAATTTTGCTGCATTCTTCACTAACGCTCTCAATGTATTCAAACTTGTCTTCAAACCTGATTTTTTCAATTTCAAGGTACAGCTTGATGTTTCTTAGCTCATCGCACAGCGGAGCTGTCTGCTTTTCATTATTGGCGAGAGTGTAGCGGAGAAAATTGGCAAGCTTTAATATCATGCCCCGCGAACGCTCCGGGTCTATTACAGTTAATGCGCTCATCGAGTTTAAGCTGTTGAAGATAAAATGCGGGTTGATCTGGAACTTAAGCGTTTTAAGTTCCGCTTCCATTATAAGATTCCTCAACTCCGACTCCCTTGTAATCCTTTCCTGAATTTCATTATGCTGGATGTACATATGGTAAAGCGAGTCTGCAAGGAGATAGAATAACAATCCAATTAAAAATCTCCAGATTAAAGTGGCTTCGAAAAACTGTACGTATTTTTCCGGCGATGGAATTAGATTAACAATTATGAGATAGCCTGTTAAGAGCCAAAGAGTAGAGGTAAGAACTCCGCCTAAGAAATGACTTATAATAATTTTTACAGCACTACTGCTTTCAAATGCAATGTACTTTGCCGGGTACCATACGATTAATCCTATGCCGCAAAGAAGAATATTAAAAACCAGATCTACTGCAGCCGTAGGGGGCTTTAATTTAACCAGGAATATTAGAATCAGAAAGGAAATAAGTGAAAAGATAAGCCAGAAGAGGAGATATAAAAGGAAATTTCGCCGGCTTTCCAGGATAGGATTTGTTGTCATCCGGGTTCTCTCAGCCTAATAGCCCTTAATCTCTCCGCCGCCGAAGATTGCAACGCCTTTTATAATTAGTGTCCTTGTAGAATCAAGAGGAACTCCCGGATTCCTTACAACCTTGTTTGCAAAGCCTCCGAAAATCGGCGTTACATTCAGCCTTACGTTCCAATCTCTTGGTACAATAAAGTTAGCACCGCCGAATATCATAACAATATCAACAATTATGTCTCCCTCAGCCAGCTTACTCTGCGTAAAATCTATTTCCGATCCGCCGAATATAGAGGTGATATTACCTCCTTTGAAATTATCGGAATTTATAATTTTATGAGTGCCGCCGAAAATAGCTACCTCGTCTATATAATCTTTGTCCACAGTTTTACCGGCTTGCCATCTATGGTTGTAATAAGAAGGTCGTCTTCTAAAAATAATAAGAACGCCAAGCGCAATTAAAATTATGGGAAACAGAAAGTCGTCATTAAAATAGAATGTTGGAAAGATCCTCGGAAGAATAGTCAGTAAGCCTATAACGGCAAGCATGGCTCCAAAGAGTTTATTTCTGGAATTGATCAGAACCAGTAATCCGATTAAAAAGATTATAAACGGAAATGAAAAAATTATATGAGGGATGCTAAAGCTGAAGAAATCCAGCGTTTGTAAAAAGTACAGCGCCCCAACAATTATTAGAATCGTTCCCAAAGTCATTCTGGAACCTGTTGAATCATGTCTTCGCGACATTTTAATGCCTTTTTTTAATTATAAAAATTTTACTGCTTTAAGCTAAGGGTAAATATATGCATTCAAAAGTAAAAATCGGCAGGGGCTGGAATTTTATCGGTAAACATAAGATTTATGTACGCTACGAAGACTTGGAGCATGATATAAGGATTTTTTGAACCATTATCTAATTACTGTAATATCTTGAAACTAAATCCTAAACATTTACAAAACAAAATCGATAATATAATTAAATCTTACAGGGAAAGTAGAAAATATATAAGTAGCTTTCCTGGCACAATGGTTGTTGTTTTTTGGTTAACGGGCTGTTGTTTGGTTGCTTGCCTGCAGCTTCTTTAATGAGGATGAAGTTTTTGAATTTCCAGGCAAAGAATTCTTCAAACAACAGCCCTATCATTTTAAAAAAGTATTATTTATCTGTAACCAAAATACTTTATTATACCTATTTTTAATACCTATATAATTCATAAACTCCTCCAGGTTATTCGTAGTAAAAAGACTTTGTTTTCAGACAAATTTCGTGATTATTCATGCCTGCTTCTTTAGTTACTTCTCGAAAAATACTTATATTTACGACTGCATTGTTAAAAAGTTTACGGATAAGAATTGTCACAGGAAAAGATATTAATAACGGCAGCGCTTCCCTATGCTAATGGTCCGATACATTTAGGACACTTAAGCGGCGCATATTTACCGGCAGATATATATGTAAGATATAAAAGATTAACGGGGAGCGACATCGTTTTTATTTGCGGCTCGGATGAACATGGCGTTCCGATTACCATCAGCGCCGACAAAGAAGGGGTTAAGCCCAATGTTATTATAGACCGCTACCACGAATTGAACAAAAAGGCATTTGAGCAATTCGGAATGAGCTTTGACAATTATTCCAGGACAAGCCTGCCGATACATCACGAGACCGGCAAAGAATTCTTTCTCGAGTTTTATAACCGCGGGATTTTAGTTGAGAAAAAATCACAACAGTTTTATGATGAAAAAGCCAGGATGTTTTTACCGGATAGATATGTTGAAGGCACCTGTCCGGTCTGCGGTTATGAAGAAGCCCGCAGCGATGAGTGCGAGAATTGCGGTTCACTTTATCAGCCTACGGAATTAAAAAATCCTAAAAGTAAAATAACCGGCGAAAAACCGGTTCTAAAAGAAACCTCGCATTGGTACTTTCCTCTTGGTAAATATCAAAAGAGGATAGAAGAATACGTTAACGAGATGAACGCAAAATTCGGCTGGAAGGAAAACGTTCTCCAGTACTGCCGCGGCTGGTTTAAGGATGGTTTGGGAGACCGTGCAATTACCAGGGACCTTGATTGGGGCATCAAAGTGCCTGTTGACGGCGTTGATGGAAAAGTTCTTTATGTTTGGTTTGAGGCAGTGCTTGGATATATTTCTTCATCGAAAGAATGGTCGCAGAAGAAAGGCGATGAAAATCTTTGGCGGAAATACTGGCAGAACCCGGAAACAAAGTACATTGCTTTTATCGGTAAAGATAATGTCGTCTTCCATTGCATCGTGTTTCCTGCATTTTTGATGGCATGGAACGACGGGGATAAAGAAAAATATTGCCTGCCGCAGAACGTGCCGGCTAATGAGTTCCTAAACTTCGAAGGAAAGAAGTTTTCAAAGAGCAGGAATTGGGGGATTGATGTTATTGATTTTCTGAAGCTTTTTCCGGCAGATCCGCTAAGGTATACTCTGGCAGCTAATCTTCCGGAAACAAGAGATACCGATTTTTACTGGAAGGAATTTCAATTAAGAAACAACAGCGAGCTTGCCGATATACTTGGCAATTTTATCAATAGGACTTTAACGTTTGTCAGCAAGCATTTTGATGGAAAGGTACCCGCAAAGGGTAAGATAGAAGCAATTGATAAAGAAATGATAGATTTGCTTGAAGGTTACCCTCAAAAAGTTGCTGGGTTGTTTGAAACGTATAAGATCAGAGACGGTGTTCTTGAAATAATGAATCTTGCACGGGCAGGAAATAAGTATTTTAATGATTCCGAGCCCTGGAAGACAGTTAAAACCAATAAGGAAAGATGTGCAACTACCCTGAACGTTTGCCTGCAAGCAATTTATACTCTTTCGGAAATAATTAGTCCTGTCATCCCGTTTTCTTCAGAGAAAATTTTCAGGATGCTGAACGCTGAAAAAACTGACTGGGAAAATTGCGGAAAAGAAAACCTGAAACCGGGTCATCAATTAAATAACGTGGAAATTGTATTTCCTAAAATTGAAGATGAAATAATTGAGAAGCAGATGGAAAACTTGAATAAGTCCGTTGAAAAGACTGAACAAAAACAAGCTGAACAAAAACAGGATGAAACCGTCTCAATTGACGATTTCTTGAAAATCCAATTGAAGGTAGCTGAGGTAATTGAAGCTGAGAAACTCGAAAAGAGCGAGAAACTGTTGAAGCTTAAAGTAATAATGGACGGCGAGGAAAGACAGGTAATTGCCGGCATCGCAAAAAGCTATAAGCCTGAAGATTTGATTAATAAGAAAGTGGTACTTGTCGCAAATCTTAAACCGGCAAAGTTAATGGGACTTGAGTCTCAAGGCATGGTTCTGGCAGCCCAGGATGAAGGCGGCGGACTTAAGATTTTGTCCGTTGATAATTCTGTTAAAAGCGGTACAAGGATTAAGTAAAGTCGTAGAAGTATTTTATTTCCAATACTGCCAATTTAATTATATTCAATTACCTTGATTTTATTTGGTGCTATCACTAAAATAACTAACTAAATTTTAATTATTATTAACAGGAGATTTTGCAAATGTTTTTTCGGATAGCTGTTTATTTTAGCTTGGCTTTAAGCCTAATTCTAATCTCTTGCGCTCCGGAAGCTTCTCATACTGTTCTTGCCGAATTTGGCGACCAGAAGATTACTTTGGGGGACTTTGAAAAAGCATACAATAACAATGTCGGCAGTGAAGATGCAGTTAAGAAAGACAGCCTTTCGAAGCTTAAAAATTTTCTTAATCTTTATGTGGATTTCAGAATGAAGCTTAGAGATGCGGAGATTAGAGGCTTTGACAGTGACTCGGAAATGCAAAGTGAGCTGCTTGATTATAAGAAGAAAGTTGGAGTAAGTTATTACCTAGAAAAGCATCTTGTAGATCCCGGAATTCATCAATTGTATGAAAGAAGGAAATGGGATTATTGAGTTAGTCATATTATGATTAGGCCCGATTCATTGGGTTTTTCTGATGCAAAAAAGCTTGCCGAATCCTTGCTCGACAGTCTTAAAAACGGTGCTGATTTTGCTACTCTTGCAAAAAAATATTCGCAGGATGCGTATTCGGCACCCGACGGAGGGGATATTTTTTATATTACTGCCGGAGAGGTACCTCCTGAATTTGAAGATGCTGTGTACGCTACCCAGCCGGGACATATTTATCCTTACCCCGTAAAAACTCAGTTCGGTTACCATATAATAAAAGTAACCGATAGGATGCCCAGAGTACCCGAAATAAGAGCCAGCCATATTCTTGCAAGCTTTTATTCCAGGTCAAGAAAGCTCGATACACTGGCTGCAAAGTTGAAAATAGATTCCGCGATGGCTGAAATTAAAGCGGGGGTCGATTTTGCAGATGTCGCAAGGAAATTTTCAGATGATTATAGTTCAAAAGAAAGAGGTGGAGATTTAGGTTACTTTGGCATTGAAGCGCTTGCTAAGGTTAAGCCCTTTGCTGAAGCTGCGTTTAGTCTAAAAAAAGTAGGCGACATAAGCGGTATAGTAGAATCCCAGTACGGTTATCATATAATTAAATTGACCGGTATTAAGCCTTATCCAACTTTTGAGGAAGATAAAGAGAACCTTACAAATATTTACAAGAAAACCAGGTACCAGATGCAGTACGACAGCCTGGTTGATCGGCTTAAGAAGAAATACGATTACAAGCTCAACGATGTAGTCTTTAATGAGATAGCTGCGCAGGGAGACAGCGGCAAAATAAGTATGGATAACCCAGACATTGATAAGATTAAGAACGATACTTTGATAACTTTTAACGGCGGATCGGTTAACGTGGATGAGTTTTTTTACAGGGTTAATTCTCAACCGGGAAACGCTGCTGCAAAATTGACCGCTGCGACATTAAAGCCTGAATTAGAAAAGATTGCCGCCGAAGTGGTGCTTGAGCAGGAAGCATTACACCTGGATAATAATGATCCTGAGTTTGCCAGCCTTATGCAAAATTACAGGGACGGAATTTATATCTTTAAGCTTCAACAGGATGAGGTCTGGAATAAGCTGAAAATTGATTCTACTGATTTATATAACTATTACCTTGCAAACAAAGATAAGTACAGATGGCCGGATAGAGTTCACTTCAAAGAGATTTATTCGAGAAGCGATTCGGCAATAAACCATTATTATGAACTGTTAAAACATGGTGCTGACTTTGATTCGCTGGCAAAGAAGCATACGGGAAGACCGGGCTATGAGCAAAAGGACGGAGATTGGGGGCTGGTAGCAGATACGGTCTCCTTGCTTGCAAAGGACGCAGCTTTGCTTAATAAGCCGGGCGATTATTCAAAGCCGATAAATTTTGACGGAGGCTATTCGATTGTTTATCTTGTAAATAAGGTGCCTGCACGCGCTAAGACATTTGAAGAAGCCAAAGCAGAAGTATCTGGTGCTTACCAGGAAGTTGAGAGTAAGGAACTTGAGAACGAATATATAGACAGCCTGACTAAATTATATAAACCGAAAATATATTATAGTGAACTCGATAAGGTGTTTAAGTCAAATTAGAATAACTCTTATAATCCTAATTGCTTCGTTTTTTTTTGCGGGCTGCGCTAAACAATCCGGGCAAAAAGAATTTGTAGCAAGGGTTAACGATTCTTATCTTACGAAAGAAGATCTTGCAAGAATTATAGATACAAACTCGGTTTCTAATTTTTACAGGAATGAAGTTATCAGGAACTGGATAAATAGAGAGCTCCTCTATCAACAGGCAGTAAAGCAAGGAATAAGCAAGGAAGAAAAATATAAGCAGTTGGTGGCTGAATCGCAGAAAGAGTTGGCGGGTTCTTTGCTTCTTCAAAAATATTACGAGGATGAAAAAAACAATTATGAGCCTTCTGAGATAGAAGACTTTTATAATAAACATAAGGATGACTTTAAACGCTTTTACGATTCTTACTTTATAAACGTAATAACCTTTAATAATGAAGATAAAGCTATAAAGTTTAGGAGCATTGCGCTGGAAAGCAACTGGGACAAGGCAGTGAACGCTTTTAAAAATGATTCGTCTATCATAGGCGAACAAGAGTACAGGCTTTTATACAGCTATCAAGTTCATCCTGCGGCTTTATATAAAGTAATTTCTGATATGGAACCGGGAGAGATTAGTACGATTATAAATCTCGCACCTGGTAGCTATGCCGTAACAAAGCTTAATCAAGTGTACGGACAAGGCTCGGTACCGCCCCTGGATGTTATAAAACAGGATGTGGTTGATGAATTTACGGCACAAAAGAAAGATGAATTGTTGAGCAATTATTTAAAAGAGTTATATTCAAATAACAGAATAGAAGTAAGAAATTAGGTGTTTAATGAGAATTAAAATTTTATTCCTCTCGCTTTTCCTGGTGTGTGCGGTTTATGCCCAGCAACAGGTTATTGATGAAGTAGCTGCGGTAGTTGGGAACGAGATTATAATGAAGAGCGAGCTCGATTATCAGGTTAAGCTTACGGCTGCCCAGCAGAAGATAAATCCTTCTACTCCCGGTCTTGAGCAGAAGGTATTGGACCAAATGATTGACGAGAAGCTTGCTTATGCACAGGCTTTGCTTGATTCCATAACTGTTTCAGATGATGAGGTCAATCAAAGGATCGATTACCAGATCAATTACTTCGAGCAGCAGTACGGCTCAAAAGAAAAAGTTGAGCAGCTTTACGGAATGAGTATTGAAAAGATCAGACGTACGCTTGAAGACCCGGTACGCAAACAAAAAGTGGTTCAAAATCTTGAGCAGAAAAAGTTCGGGGACGTTAACGCTTCCAGGCGAGAAGTACAGGAATTTTTTAACACGTACAAAGACAGTATAGGCGTAATCCCTGAAAAAGTTCAGGTTGCTCACATCTTCATGGTTCCCAAAGCCACGGCGGCTATGAAAGAACAGGCAAAGGCAAAAGCCGAAGCAATACTGGATTCGATAAAGCACGGCGCCGACTTTGCCGAAATGGCTAAGAAATATTCGGAAGACCCGGGAAGCGCTGCCGAAGGCGGTGACCTTGGCTGGGTTGGTAAAGGAGTATTCTATCCTGAGTTTGAAGCTGCTGCCTTTGCTCTCAAACCCGGCGAACTGTCCGGGGTTGTAGAATCTCCTGTTGGTTTTCATATTATACAGATGATTGAAAGACGGGGCGATTAAATACACGTCCGGCACATTCTGATTAAAATAAAAAAGGGAGATCAAGCAGACCAAACGGTTATTAAAGAGTTAACAAGCATTAGAGACAGTATTATGAACGGCGTAGGAACCTTTGCACAATATGCCAAAAAGTATAGCGAGGATAAGGAGTCGAGTAGTTACGGCGGCGATCTAGGTACCTTTTATATGAACCAGCTCGATCCGGCTATGCGCGAAATTGTATCTAATCTTAAAGCCGGCGAGATAAGCACTCCTAAAAGAATTGACTACGGTACGGGTAATTACGGCTACCATATCGTTCTGCTTGAAAAGAGAGTTCCGCAGCATCAGGCTAACCTCGATGAGGATTACCAGGAAATAAAAAAATTGACTGATAATTGGAAAAAGCAAAAAGAATATAACGACTGGATCGATCAGTTGAAGAAAAATATTTATTGGAAAGTGCTGCTGACAGAAAAATAGTAAGCCAAAATTCCTAAACTTACACTTGGACCCAAACTTACACTATATGCAAACTAGTTTAAGTTCAAGTGTTAGGTGAGGAAGAAATATCAGAAATAAAATTTGTAGTAAGAGGTTTTATTGAATAAGGCAGAAGTCATATCCCAGGATGTTCAGCTGGTTGAGAGGCTGAATGACTCGGTAAAAAAAATAAAAGAAGAAATCGGAAAAGTAATCGTTGGTCAGGAGGAAATAATAGACCAGCTTTTGATTTCGCTGCTGTCCCGCGGACATTGTCTTCTGGTTGGTGTCCCGGGTCTGGCAAAGACTTTATTAATTAAAACTCTTGCCGAAGTACTCGATTTGAAATTTAATAGAATTCAATTTACTCCTGATCTTATGCCGAGCGACATTACCGGGACAGAGTTAATTGAGGAAGATCCGGTAACCAAAAAGAGGGATTTCAGATTTATTCCGGGACCGGTATTTGCAAATGTAATTTTAGCCGATGAAATAAACCGTACGCCTCCGAAGACTCAAGCTGCCTTACTTGAAGCTATGCAGGAACACAAAGTAACAGTAGCCGGTACAACATACACCTTGTCGGAACCATTCTTCGTTTTGGCAACTCAGAACCCGATTGAGCAGGAGGGGACTTATCCTTTACCCGAAGCTCAGCTTGATAGGTTTATGTTCAACTTGTGGCTTGAATATCCTTCATTCGAAGAAGAAATACGGATAGTCCAATCAACAACAAGTCAATATTCGCCAAAGCTTTCAAAGGTAATTTCCGCAAACGAAATTGTTGGCTTTCAGGATTTAATTAGAAAAGTCCCCGTAGCGGAGAATGTAATTCAATTCGCTGTTAAAGCTGTAAGTAAAACGAGACCGGGTTCAAACGGCTCGCTTCAGTCTATTAAAAGCTGGATAAACTGGGGTGCCGGACCAAGAGCTTCTCAATACCTAATTCTGGCTGCAAAAACAAGAGCCGTAATCAACGGAAGATTTACTCCAAACATTGACGATGTAAAGACGGCGATGCTTCCCGTACTTCGCCATAGAATAATAACAAACTTCAGCGCCGAGGCAGAAGGGATTAATTCTGTTGAAGTTATTAAGAAATTACTTGAAGAAGCCGGTTAGTATTATTCCTATTCAGTGAACCAGTTGTAGGCAGTCACAAACTATTCTGTAATAGAAATGACGTAATTATGCTATAATGTCTGCGCAATTACGATCAAGGGTTCATAGCCGCCTTTTTAAAATTACCTGCATTTGTCAATTGCATGTTGCTTGACTCTTAAATTTCCCGGCAATTAGCATTTATTAATTACTTCCTTTTTTGAACTTTCCGATAATTAGCATTTAATAAGCGCTTTCCATATCGAATTCTTCAATTTTCAGGTTTATATAAATCAGGCAGATCTATCTTTTTATCGGCATTAGATATATCGCAGTAACTATCTATAATTAAGAATGGAGCCCAACTGCAAAAAAGTATGTTTTATCAGATGGGATTATATTTTCGGCAACGCCATTAAATGTCGTAGCAGCCTTCCGGCTTATAAACTCTAACAACGGAAGCGGGATATTTTTTAAGCAGGCTTTTTGATCGAACAGGGCGGTGAACAAAGCTGCCGCCGCAGTTCGGGCAAATATAGTTTAGCTTTGTCTCAACACATTCTTTGCAAAAAGTACATTCGAAAGAGCATATCATTGCTTCAGTAGAATCGGGCGGAAGTTCTTTATTGCAGCATTCACAGTTAGGTCTCATCTCCAGCATTAAAATATTCCTTAATTATTGTTTTTATTTTCTTTTATTTGAAACTTCAGACACTCCCTGCCGGAAGTTTTGTAAACTTCAATTGAAGGCATTTGTTTTGTTTTTATTCCAAATATCTTACAACCATACGGGGCTTTGGTATCCCAGGTGATAAAGAAGTTCTTGCACTTCCTGCAGTCTATTCCCATACTATAAATTAATTTTTTGATTGACTGAAATTAATATAATTTAAAACTTCTAAAAAGCTTAATACTCTCTTTTGAAGTATAATAAGTATTGTGATAAATTGAAATTTCTTAAAATAAATTCCATTAAGGACTTTGCTTTACATAACACCGGCTTGTTTGCATTGTAAAAGGAAATCTAATAGATTTGAGTTGCGGATAAAACACAATTCAAATATAGAGACCAACAATAATAGGAATGTAAATGGCTTACGTGATAACAAAACTTTGCAGAGACTGTCTTGATATTGCCTGCACGCAGGTTTGTCCTGTAGATTGTATCTATCAATATAAAGGAGACGATCCTACGATACCAAGCAGCCAATTATTAATTGATCCTGATGAATGCATCAATTGCAACGCTTGCGTTCCCGAGTGTCCATGGGAAGCCATTTTCGAAGATGAATTATTGCCCGATGTATTCCAGGAAGACATAGAGATAAATGCAAGGATAGTTGGCAAGCCTCGTTTTGTTCCCAAGCGCCCGGATGAGCAAAAGCTTCCTTCTCCTGATGAAGTTAAAGAAAATAAAAAGAAATGGAACTATGAGGAAGGTCAATAAACTTTTTTTTTACTCCAAGAAAAATTTCTGCGAATAGTAACTCGTTACATTGCCGCCAGCGGAGTGATGGCTGATGATAATGCACCATGCTGCTTAAGACTATTCACCGGTAATAGTAATAACTATTTTCCTGGAACCGCCGCGGTTGCGGTGCTCACAAAGATAAATACCCTGCCATATACCGAGGTTTAGTCTTCCATTAGTAATAGGTATTGCAAGGCTGTTTCCGATTATAACAGATTTCAGATGGGCAGGCATATCGTCGGAACCTTCAATATCATGCATATAGTAAGGAGCATTTTCCGGCACCAGCTTGTTGAAGTGTGCTTCCATATCTGTCCTAACAGTTGGATCGGCATTTTCATTTAGAGCTATTGAAGCGGAAGTGTGCTTTATAAAAATATGTGCCATACCGGTTCTTATTTCTTTTAGCTCCGGTAATGCGTTTTCAATTTCACCGGTTACCAGGTGAAACCCTCTTCTTTTAGGCGATAAAGAAATTTCTTTTTGAAACCAGGGCATTGTTCATAATCCAAATAATCTATGACGAAAATATAAAGAATTCAATTTAAAGCTTAAATTGAAATGATGCCGGTATTTATTACTTGATATTTACAACATAATAAGTGAATTTGATTTTATAGATTAGAGAAGAATTTGGAAGCAGACAACAAAAAACACGAGATGGATAGAGAAAGATTTAAAGCTCTTTGTGCCCTATATTTTTTTAATACGATCCAGCCTGATGAGTTGAAGGAACTTAAATCAGCGCTTGACAGCGGCGATAGAGAGCTTCAGGAAATATTTTACCAAACAAAGAAGTCTATCGATAAGATGTCCCTGTCGGTAGATATTATCGACCATTCTTCGAACATAAATAATAATATACACAGTAACCCGAAGGCGAAAAAGAAAAAGAAGATAGACTTTCCATTTAAAAAATATTATCCGGAAACGACTGCCATAAAAAATAGTCTTACTGCTGCAATTTCAATTTTACTCTTCCTTTCAATTTTAATCCTTACATTTTATCTATATCAATTCTCCAGCGAGAACAGCAGTCTGAATAATAAACTTATGGACGATAATAATTTGCTTAATTACAACCGTACTATTCTGAATGTTCTTGAATCAAAGCAGATTGATGTTATAAAACTTAGCGGGCAGAATATTAATCCCGGCGGGTACGGCAAGTTGTTTTGGTCTCCATCCAGCAATGAAGCGGTACTGCAGGTAGCAAATTTACCTACGCTGAACGCCTATGAAGATTACCAGTTATGGCTAACAGTAAAAGATTCGGCTATTAGCGAGGGAGTTATTAACGTAAACCGCGGTAACCAGGGAAATTTCTATTATATCAAAAATATGCCCTTAAATAATGATGATGCAGGATATTCGATTTTACTGACACTTGAGCAAAAAGGAGGAGCCAATAAGCCTTCGGGCACCATATTTCTGAAGGGCGACGTAAATATTCAATAGCTCCCGATTATCGAATAACGTCTTTTTTTAGATCGGGCTGCAATAGCAATTAGGATTTCTACTCCGGCACGTGAACAAGAAAAAATTTCTTGGCTGATTTCCCGATAGAAACAGCTTCCTTCATAGTCATATGCATTTCGTCTGGTGTGTCGTCATCATGTCCGGCTTCAATAATAGCAAGGTCGGAGTTCCTGGCATTCTTAACCAGTTCGGTACAGTAAGCCGTATCGCCGCCATAGCAAATTTTCATCCCTTTATAAGTGAATTTATAACCGAGAGCCGGAACTTGTCTTGTTGTTACGCCGTCATGCAGATATTCTTTATGAATAACGGGGAAGGGCTTTACGTTTACTTCATGACTACGTATACTTTTTGCTTCCGTAATTGTCTTTAATTTGATTTCGTACGGAATGGTCTTGACATAAACTTTATGAAAGGCATGGTAGATGCTTTCAATTTCGACGCATCCGGCAGGGTAGTGAATAGACAGCGGTGTCTTCTTATGCATTACACGCATATAGGTAAGCAGCGTCCAGATGCCTCCAACGTGGTCATGATGACCGTGAGTTATAAAGGCATCGGAGATATTGAGAATATTCTTTGTCCCAATATCTTTGTTTAAGTCTCTCAGTATTCCGTCGCCGGGATCAACAACAAAATGAGCATTACCGGCTTTGATCAGTATTCCCGTAGCAATATTCGGGATTGAACAAAAAATTTTAATCGAGAAATTATTCTTCTGCCAGGTTAGAGGGTACTTTTGATTTAACAGCATAAGAGATTTGTACCTAATTATTTTTTCTCTTTATTGAATTTGCAGTTTTTAAGATTTTTACAGCGGGCAAAGATATTAAATGAATAGCTCTCAACACTGAAACCGAGTTCATCGGAAATTTCTCCGGGGAGCTTCTTAATTTCCTGGTTAATGAATTCGACAATACGACCGCAGTCTATGCAGATCAGGTGGTCGTGGCTCTGCTTCTTTAAGGTGCTTTCGTAGCGGGTCATGTTATCGCCGAAGTTTCGCTTTGTAAGAAGCTCGCACTGGACAAGGAGCTCAAGAGTGTTGTATACCGTTGCGCGGGATACTCTGGATTTGCCTTTCTTCATTTGAATAAATAAATCGTCGGCGGCAAAGTGTCCTTCGTATTTAATTGCCGAATCCAGAACCTCGAACCTTTCCGGCGTAATCCTGTTCTTGCCGTCCTTCAAATACTTGTGGAATATTTCGGCGGCTTGCTGCTCTTTCAATTTTTTTTAGGATTCAAAATATTTGATTAATTAAGTTAACTAAACTTATAAATAAACCGGCTGTGGTTCAAAGTGAGTTAAAGTAAAAATGGACTAAGGCACTCCAAAAATTCTTAACCCGTTTACAGTAATAAAAGTAAATAGATAAGCCAGAGTTGTAAACATAAGGAACTGGATTGCCGGCATTCTCCAGCTTCCTGTTTCCTTTCTTGAAACTGCAAGCGTAGAGACGCACTGCAGCGCAAAAATGAAGAACACAATTAGCCCTGCTATGGTTGCCGGAGTAAATAACTTTTGCCCTGTATCCTCAATAGTGGCTTTTCTCATCTCCCTAATCATAGACGTCTGTAAAGTGCTGTTGTCATCCGTTACTTTGAAAATCAATGCGAGCGAGCTGACAAAGACTTCACGGGCTGCAAATGCCGAGATCAATGATACGCCAACTCTCCAGTCCATTCCTATTGGAGACATAACAGGTTCGATAAACTTGCCTAACTCCGAAG
>JBJKRP010000241.1:0-24121 GCA_046704565.1 Ignavibacteriaceae bacterium
ACATAATCGGAATCAACTGTAAGTGTATCACTTACTGCTATTTTAAAAGACGGAATAACCGTTGAATCTTGCGATGCTTTATTAGCAAGACTCACAGTCACGGTGTCTCGTGCACCAACGGTATCGACACTAACTCCAACTGCCGCATATACGGTCGACGTGCTTAAAAATCCACTAAGCAAGACAACCATAAGGAGAGACAGAGAACCGAGCCACAGTCGACTTGATTGTTTCTTATTTAACATGTATCCTCCTTGGATATTTCTGAATTGTTTCTTGATTAACATTTTTATTAAATGAATATTATTTAAAAATTTTGATTGACTTAAAGATTAACACATATCCGGTTTCCACCGGAGACATCCTCTCTTTAACCCGGGGAATAAAGACTAAGGCGGTAAACACTGACTCATATTTTTTCTCCTGAACCCTTTCTATAAAGTGTAAAAAACAAATCAAATATATTTCCTTAAACAAAATAATTTCTATTTGGTACGCATCATCTAACAAAAAAAGTCAATACTTTAGTATTTGAAATAATCTTCCCAATCAAAAAATATAGATAAATTTCACATTTGTCAATAAAATAATTAAAATTTACAAAAAAATAATCTGCCGTATTCAAAAGCAAAAACTCCGGCAAAAATAAGAAAAACGGGAGCTTAAAACAGTAATTTGATGTTGAAAAAAGTTTCCACTCGAAATGCACAACTGAACCCTGATACAATTTAACTGCAAGGCTCAATCCCGCATCTGCCATCATTGCCTCCTTAAATATGCAATGTACACCAGTTAAATACAAATAACTTCTTTAGCTCGCCCATAAAATAATTCTTATTTTATATAATAACAAATATTTTTAACCTAAATTTACATTTTCTGCAAATTGATTTTCCTGTTATAAAAGAATATTTTTGACAATAAAAGCGAGGTTTTTTTTGACTACAGAACAAATTATAAGGTCTGTCCCTAAAGTCTTGCTTCATGATCATCTCGATGGCGGTTTGCGCCCGCAGACCATTATCGAACTTGCAAAGGAATTAAAGTACAACAAGCTCCCTGCAAAAGCTCCTGAAGAGCTTGCATCCTGGTTTCATACAGGTGCCAACAAAGGAAACCTTACTCAATATCTCAAAGGATTTGAACACACATGCGCCGTAATGCAGACAAGGGAATCGCTGCAGCGCGTTGCTTATGAAATGATGGAAGACATGAAGAAGGACGGCGTCTGTTACGTTGAAACCCGCTTCGCACCTGTCTTCCATACCGCAAAAGGCTTGTATAACGAAGATGTTGTCTCGGCTGTTCTTGAGGGACTTGAAAAAGGCAAAAACGATTTCGGCGTCGGCTACGGGCTGATTCTTTGCGGCATGCGTAATATGAAAAATACGCTTGAGATCGCAGAGCTCGCACTTAATTTTCGAAAGCATGGAGTAGTCGGGTTCGATCTGGCAGGCGAAGAAGGCGGATATCCCCCTAAGAAACATATCGAAGCTTTTCAGTTTATCCAGAGAGCTAATTTCAATATTACAATTCATGCAGGGGAAGCGTTCGGTATGGAGTCGATCTGGCAGGCAATCCAGTGGTGCGGAGCCCATCGTATCGGGCATGCTACTCATCTGGCTGAAGATCTTATTCTCGATAAGGAAAGAAATGTAGCCGGCTTCGGAGACTTAGCTCAATATATTCTTGATAAAAGAATACCGCTTGAAATTTGCCTGCTAAGCAACGTCCACACCGGGGCAGTGGACAAAATAGAGAACCATCCTTTCGGTTTTCTCTACAAAGAAAAATTCCGCGTTACAATAAATACCGATGACAGGCTGATGAGCAATACCAGCATGACGAAGGAATTCATGACTGCTATCGAACATTTTAATCTCAATCTTGAGGATGTAGAAAAGATAACGATCAATTCTATGAAGTCTGCTTTCATTCCATATAAAGAAAGGCTGTACTATATTTACAACGTAATTAAGCCTGGCTTCCAGACAATAAAAGACAAATTACTATCACTAAAAACTTATACGGGAAAAAATGAAGAAACTATTTACAAACTATAACTTTGAGTTCGACAAAAACGAAAAAAAAATATTAAGAACATTTTGCAATCAAAATTTAAAACAGATTGAAGGAGACAATAGATATTTTTCGGAGATAAAGATTTTCAATTCTCTTTTAGATAAACTGAACGGCTCTGACGAAACAATCAAATTGACAAAAGAAGAAAGAATAAAGCTTAAATACCAGCTTGAAGAGAACGTAAAGCACCTGACTAAAGTAATGAACAAGAGCTGGTTCTTAAAAAAATTTCTATACAGGTCGATGCTTACTCAGTATGAATTAATTCTTGATAATCATTTTAGAGACTAAATATATAATTAAATATTCCGTCTTTTATAAAATAAATTGTTTAATTGCTAAATTGTTCAATTGCCAAAAGCAGTTTAACAATTTTCAGCCGAAGGCTGATGAGCCTCTGGCTTAGACAATTAAGCAATATAACAAGTGGAATAATCATGTTAACAGGAAAAGAAAAACTCGAAATAAAGGCTCCTCACGGCACCAAGCTTTCATGCAAAGGCTGGATACAAGAGGCAGCACTGCGCATGCTGATGAATAATCTTGATAAAGATGTCGGAGAGAATCCTTCCGAACTTATCGTATACGGGGGAAGCGGCAAGGCTGCAAGGAACTGGGATTGTTACGAAGCCATCGTCAATTCGTTAAAGGATCTTGAGAATGATGAGACTCTGGTTGTTCAATCAGGCAAGCCGGTTGCTGTTTTTAAGACTTACCCCGGCGCCCCGCGCGTAATAATTTCAAATGCTATGTTAGTTCCAAACTGGGCAAACTGGGATGAGTTTAGAAGGCTTGAACAGCTTGGTTTAACCATGTTCGGACAGATGACTGCAGGAAGTTGGATTTACATAGGCACTCAGGGAATATTGCAGGGGACATATGAAACCTTCGCAGAGTGCGGAAGAAAATATTTCAGCTCGAATTTATCGGGAAAATTTCTTCTTACAGCCGGGCTCGGAGGGATGGGCGGTGCTCAGCCGCTTGCCGCCACAATGAACGGAGCTGCTTTTCTCGGTATTGATGTAGACCGGAATAGAATTCAAAAAAGATTAGACACAGGCTATATTGATCTGCTTTCTGAAAATCTTGAAGAAGCTTTGGAAATCGTTTTAAAAGCCAAATCGGAAAAGAAAGCTTTGTCAGTCGGACTTGTAGGAAACGCCGGAGAAATTCTTCCAAAGATTTTAGAGAAAGGAATTGTTCCCGACGTATTAACCGATCAGACTTCGGCACACGACACTTTGAACGGCTATGTCCCGATGGGGATGAGTTTCGACGAAGCATTGTCGCTCCGCAAAAGCGATCCTGAAAAATATATTTCTCTATCTAAACAAACTATCGTAAAGCATGTTCAGGCAATGCTGGAGTTTCAGAAGCGCGGCGCAATTACTTTTGATTACGGAAATAACATCCGCGGAGAAGCAAAAGACAATGGTGTGGAGAATGCATTCGATATCCCGGGTTTCGTTCCCGAGTTTATTCGCCCGCTTTTCTGTGAGGGCAAAGGTCCATTCAGATGGGCTGCCCTTTCCGGCAATCCGGATGATATTTATATAACCGATGAAGCAGTAAAAAAAACTTTCCCCGGGAATAAATCTCTGATCAACTGGATTGACCTCGCACGGAAAAAGGTCCACTTCCAGGGTTTGCCTTCAAGGATATGCTGGCTTGGTTACGGCGAAAGAGCAAAGATGGGAAAAATATTTAACAACCTTGTTGCTTCGGGAAAAGTCAGCGCTCCGATTGTCATAGGAAGAGACCACCTTGACTGCGGCTCTGTGGCATCTCCGAACAGAGAAACCGAAGGAATGAAAGACGGCAGCGATGCGATTGCCGACTGGCCTATACTCAACGCGCTCCTGAATACTATCGGCGGCGCAAGCTGGGTATCGGTCCATCACGGAGGCGGAGTAGGTATCGGAAACTCGATCCATGCCGGGATGGTAGTCGTTGCCGACGGAACCAAAGAAGCCGAAAAAAGATTAGATAGAGTTTTAAATTACGATCCGGGATTAGGCATTGTTCGTCATGCTGATGCCGGATATGACAGTGCTGTCAACAATGCAAAGTTATTTAACATTAAAATCCCTATGTTAAAATGAAAGGAAGAAAGCCATGAAAGTAAAAGTATTAATCGCGGATAAATTCCCGGAACTTTATATTACTCAACTAAAGGAAATGGACCTTGAGGTTAACTACCAGCCCAAGCTTGGAGAAAAAGATTTGCCTGAAGCGGCAAAGGATGCAGACATTCTGGTTGTCCGCTCAACAGTTGTAAATGCGGAAACTATTAAAGCCGGCAGCAATCTAAATCTTATCATACGCGCCGGAGCAGGAGTAAACAATATTGATATTCCTGCCGCAAACCAGAAAGGAATTTACGTTGCCAATTGCCCTGGGATGAATTCAATTGCCGTCGCCGAGTTAGCAATCGGACTGATGATTTCTCTTGACCGCCGCATCCCCGATAACGTTATTGATTTCCGAAACGGTAAATGGAACAAAGGAGAATATTCCAAAGCCGAAGGCTTATTCGGAAAAACTCTCGGTATTATCGGCGTCGGAAATATCGGGAAGGAAGTTGCCAAACGCGCTTTGGCTTTAGGCATGAACGTCTACGGTAAAGATATTTCAAGAATCGAAGGCGTAATGATAAAAGATTTTTCCGAGATGAGCCAACTGCTTCCTTTATGTGATGTTGTTACTGTTCATCTTCCCGCAACAAAGGAAACAAAAGGATTGTTTAACAAAGAAATGTTCGGCTATATGAAATCGAATTCTCTTCTTATTAATACAGCCCGTGCAGATATAATAGACCAGGATGCATTAATTGAAGCAGTAAAAACAAAGAACATCCGTGTGGCTATGGATGTAATTAAAGGCGAGCCGGAAGAAAAGACTGCCGAAATAAAATCGCCGCTTCAGGAATTGAAGAATGTTTACATTACTCACCACATAGGTGCTTCAACCGAACAAGCGCAGAATGCAGTTGCCGCCGAGACAATAAGAATTATCAAAGACTTTACCTCGAGCGGAGTAATCGCTCACTGGGTTAACAGGGCAAAGATACCGGATGCTCATTACCAGTTAGTTGTCAAGCATTTCGATAAGCCGGGTGTGCTTGCATCAATCATGAGCATAATCAGGGACAAGAACATTAATATAGAAGAGATCGAGAACCTTATTTTCGACGGTGGTGTTGTTGCCTGCTGTACGATGAAGTTGAAAACTCCTGTAACAACTGAAATGATTAAGCAGATGCACGAAAATCCGAACGTGCTTAGCGTTTCTCACGTTGCAGTTTAATACAAAGACACCCAATATCTTGAAGATACTGGGTGTTAAAAAATAATTCATAAAAAAAATTCTTTACTAAGGAAATAGCTGCAGCTCTCTCTGATGTGCTGCTTTATTTCCTCACCGTGTTCCCTTATGAATTCTAACTAAATGTTTAGTATATAACAATTAATTTTTTATTCGGTATCGGGCATCGAGTATTCAGGAATTAAACATACTTCACTTCAACAATATCATTGATAAGTCCGTAATAAAACGGCAGCCGGATAATCTGGTTAATTCCGTCTATGTCTTGTTCACTTAAATCAATAATTAGAGATGAAATGTTCTCTTTTATGTAGCCTTTTGTTTTATCCGAAAGTTCAGGACCAAACTTCATTTCTTCGATGCTGTCATAAATAAAACCGCTTACTCCCCGTAGATGTTCGTTAATCAAGCTGATTAATTTCTTTTCTTGAGATGCAAAAACATAGTTTACAAAAGGTATTGAAAATGTATCCTGAATTTCCTCGGCAAAACTTATTCCTGATTCATGCTTTCCTCCCGTAAAATTCTTGTCCCCGGTCAAAATCAAGTTTTGGTTTTCTATCTTTGAATCGTCCGGTGCAATTTTAGTCTCTACATCTAATTTGTACATTTCCAGAAAAAGAATTTTACAAAGTATAACTTCAACGGAAGAAACATCGCCGCAGAGAATTACTTCTTTCAAATCATTTTCGTTTGGGCTGTAGTAAATATAGGAGTTGCAAAGCGAGCTTTCGAACGAAAGTCCGAATGACTTTGAGACGAAAAGCTGCTCATGCTTTATTAAATCGGTAGTCGGTATAAGCCCGGCTGCATCGGGGTGCTTCTTAATTTCGGTAGTCAGCAATGAAGACGGTAGGAAGACAACATCCTTCTTCATTTGAGCAGGAAGGTTCTCGGCTATGAGCTTCGAAAAAATATTTTGCGGGAAAAAGATGTTCATCTGAATACAAAAAGTTGAAAGTAACCATGTCAAATATCTCTCAAGCCCGGTCTGATTTAAAAACAAGAATTTCCATCGAACAGGGTTACTAAAAAATAAAGGGCATAAAAATTATGCCCTAATTAATTTTCCAAGTTATTTGGAAGAGTCAGTTTTTGGATTTTATTCTTGCCGCCTTACCGGAAAGGTTGCGCAGGTAATAAAGCTTGGCTCGCCTTACATTGCCTTCTTTAAGCAATTCGATTTTAGCAATCTTGGGCGAGTAGTAAGGAAATATTCTTTCCACTCCAACTCCGCTCGCAATCTTTCGAACCGTAAAAGTTTTATTTATTCCGGCACCTCTAATGTTAATGACGTCGCCTTCAAACGGCTGAATTCTTTCCTTATCACCTTCAACCACTCTTACATGAACCCTGACATGATCGCCGGGATTAAAAGCAGGAATTTCTACCTTCGTCTGTTCGGGCAATATGTTGTTTAAGTTAATCATATTTATCTCCAGTTATTATAATTTCTCCACTTCTCAGTTAATAATTTTGATTGTTCTTCTTTCCATTTTTTTATTTCTTTTTCGTTGCCGGATAAAAGCACCTCCGGTACTTTCATTCCGCTGTAATCTGCCGGACGCGTGTAATACGGGGCTTCAATCTTTTCGCCGTCCTGGAACGAATCATCCAAAGCCGATTCGCTGTCGTTTAATACTCCGGGTATTAAACGGATAATTGCATCAATAATAATTAATGCCGGAAGCTCACCGCCGGTTAGAACAAAATTTCCAATAGATATTTCATCTGTTGCAAATTTTTCCCTAACGCGTGCGTCTATTTCCTTATAATGACCCGCAACAAAAATTATATTTTCAGAAAGCGACAACCTGTTTGCTTCTTTCTGGTTAAAGATTTTTCCGCCGGGAGTAGTAAAAATTATGTGGTCATAATTTCTTTCCTGCAGAAGCTTATCAATACATTCAAAGAACGGTTCGGGCTTAAGTACCATTCCGGGTCCGCCGCCGAACGGTTTATCGTCAATCTGCTTATGTTTGTTGAAAGCATAATCCCTAAGGTTATGGATTACAATTTCAACCTTCCCTTTATCCTGCGCTCTCTTAATTATACTTGAATTGAGCGGGCTTACAAGCAGTTCCGGCACTGCAGAGATTATATCAAGTCTCATCATCGTCGTACAAATTATCTCCGGACTTCAGAATCAAAATTTTCTTTTCCGGGTCGAAGCTTTCTATAAATTCAAACGAAGCCGGAAGCAATATTTCCCTGCCTTCGTCGTCTATTACATAAACATCGTTGGCAGGATAAGAAAGAACATCTTTAAGAATACCAAACACCGCATTGTTGCGGTAAACAGTGCTGCCGATCAGGTCATGAACATAGTACTGACCATCAGGCAGCTTGTACAGATTTACTTTATCCACAAAAATTTCTTTATTAATAAGAATCTCAGACTCTTTATCTGTATCGAAATTTTTGAACTTAATAAGAAAAGAATTTTTTTTTCTAATTACATCTTCGACAAAAAATTCTTTCTTGTCATTAAAAAAGTCAACAAAGACCTTCCTCAGGTCATCAAATCTTTCCGGGAAGTCTGAATAAGAACGTACGTTAACGTAACCTTCTCTCCCGTATACGGAGATGACCTTCGCAATCAAAAAATAATCATTCACACCGGAATCAAGAACTATACTAAAATATTAATTTAATATTTCTAAGTCTGCCTTCTTGCCTTCCTTGGCAGCGACTGCGGCTAACAGCGTTCGCATAGCCTGCGCTGTTTTGCCTTGCCTGCCGATTACCTTACCGATGTCGTTCGGTTGGACTTTGAGTGACAGAAGAATCTTATGGTTCTCCTGCTCTTTCTCCTCAATCGAAATACCATCCGGGTAATCGACAAGATGCTTTGCGATGAATTCAATGAATTCTCTCATAGAAAGAAGCCTCCTATTTTACAGCGGGAGCTCTTAGAAATATTATACAGTAGAAACTGCGGTTAAAGAAGCAAAAGAAATATAATCTTTAACAGAAGCTTCACTCGGAAGCAGCGCCCTTTACTTCCGCTGTACCTTCATCAACTTTTTCCACTACCTGATTATTGGCACTTTCTTTTGAAACATCTTCAATCTTAGCTTTTTTCTTTTTTGAAGACCTGTTTGCTGCCTTTGCTTCTTTAAGCTTTGACCAGTTAACAAGTTCTTCCTGAATTTTCTCTTCAGCTAATCCTTTTCTCTTTAATTCTCTTTTAAGAATTATACCCTTCTGACTAAGAAGGCTTTTTACGGTATCGGTCGGTTGTGCACCGACGTTCAACCAGTACAAAGCGCGTTCTTCTTTTATGTCCACGGTTGCGGGGTCTGTTAAAGGGTTATACAAGCCGATTGCTTCGAGAAACTTCCCGTCGCGAGGAGACCTGGAATCAGCCGCAACAACTTTATATACAGGTTGCTTCTTCTTTCCAATTCTTCTAAGCCTTAACTTTACAGCCAAGTTATTTGAACCTCCATCTATTTACTTTTTTCTGATTTACTATTTATACTCTTAATTAGTCAGCCGTCTATTTTTTAGCTTCTCAATCTTAATCAGAATAATTTCCAATTCCCGCCGCGGGAAACGTCAACCTCCGTGCTGAAAAGAGCGAGGTTGAGATTAAGATTAAAAAAATTTCAACGAACTAACTTAACCATCTTTTGTACGGCAATTATTTTATCTGCCGATTTGAATATTATTTAATAAAGAACTGTTAAATCCTTTCTTCGAAAATCTGCTCATCATCTTCTGCATCTCACTGAACTGTTTAATCAAGCGGTTAACGTCTTGAATAGAAGTGCCGCTGCCTCTTGCAATTCTCATCCTCCGGCTTCCGTTCAGAATCTTCGGAGTAGTTCGTTCCTGCATAGTCATTGAGTGTATTATCGCTTCAACTTTAACGAGTGCATTGTCGTCTATCTTCGCATTTTTTAGCTGCGAACCGAGCCCGGGAATCATTCCGAGCAGCGATGACAAAGAACCCATTTTCTTAAGTGCTTTAATTTGCTTAAGAAAATCATCAAAATCAAATTTATTTTTTCTTAATTTTTCTTCCAGGCGCAGAGCTTCATCCTCGTCAAAGCTGCTCTGAGCTTTTTCAACAAGCGAAACTACGTCGCCTTTGCCAAGAATTCTGGACGCCAGCCTGTCAGGATGAAACACTTCCAGCGCATTCAGCTTCTCGCCGTTGCTTACAAACTTGATCGGCTTGCCTGTTACGGCACGTATTGAAAGCGCCGCACCGCCTCTTGCATCACCATCCAACTTTGTAAGAACAATTCCGTCATAATCGACCTTCTCATTAAAAGCCTTGGCAGAATTGACGGCGTCCTGTCCGGTCATCGAGTCAACAACAAAAAGAGACTCGGTCGGGTCAACCAGCTCCTTAATGTCCGCAACTTCGGTCATCATCTCTTCGTCAACATGGAGACGACCGGCAGTATCGATAATTATTGTATCAACGCCTTTTTCCTTAGCAAAAGGAATCGCAGCCTCAACTGTTTTGCGCGCATTCTTTTCTTCAATTGAAAAAACAGGAACACCGATTTGTTCTCCTAAAATTTTCAATTGTTCAATTGCAGCAGGGCGGTAAACGTCCGCAGCAACAAGCAAAACTTTTCTGCCATTATCTTCCTTCAGCCGCTTTGCAAGCTTGCCGGAAAAAGTCGTCTTACCAGAGCCCTGAAGACCGACAATCAAAATACTCGTAATACCCGAGCCGTTAATTTTTATTTCAGTCGATGTCCCACCCAAAAGCCGGGTAAGCTCATCGTAAAAAATCTTTGTAATTAACTGTCCGGGAGTTATCGAGTTGATAACTTCGGTGCCGAGCGCCTTCTGCTGGACCTTCTCTATGAAGTCCTTGGCAACCTTATAATTTACGTCAGCATCTAAAAGAACACGGCGAATCTCTCTTAAAGTATCCGAAATATTTTTTTCGGTAAGCTTTCCCTGACCGCGTACTTTCTTCAGCGCCGTTTCAAGCTTAAGAGATAATTCTTCCAACATAATTCGCTATACCTGCATCAACTTTCTAATCAACAAAACTTCACTTAGCCAAACTTTCAACTTCTTACACTTAAACTTGAACTTACTCTAATCTAAGTTTAAGTTCAAGTAGAAGTTCAAGATTCATCAACCGGCTTTCAGCGCATTTGCCCCGGAAACAATCTCAAGGATCTCTTTTGTAATTGCCGCCTGTCTTTCTTTATTATACTTAAGGTTCAATGTGCGGATTAATTCCTTCGCGTTGGTTGTGGCGTTATCCATTGCAGTCATCTGCGCGGCAAATTCTGCAGCGTTCGATTCAAGCAGCACCCGCCACATCTGCGCTTTCAAATGCTTAGGCAATAGATAATTGAAAATTTCTCCCTGGTTCGGCTCGTAAATGTAATTCGGCAGAGCAAGCTTTTCTTTCTCGCTGCGCTTTTGAATCGGTACGGGCAGAAATTGAGACATTACAATTTTCTGCTGTATGATCGATTTGAATTCATTAAAGACAATTACAACTTTGTCAAAGTCTCCGACAAGATAACCGCGAATCAGCCCATTCGCAATCTCCAGAGCGGATTCATATTTTAGGAAAGAAAACAAACCGGCTTTTTTATACAACACTTCCCAAAATTGGTCGCTTCGCGAATAATCTCTTTTTGTAAAGAACTCGGTTGCCTTTCTGCCTACACAAAAAATTCCTGCAGAAATGTTATTCGGTCCAAGTTCTTCGTCGATGTAGCGGACAGCCTCCTTAATTATATTTGAGTTGAACGCACCGCATAAACCTCTATCCGAGGTAACTACAACCAACGCGATTTTCTTCACTTCACGTTTTTTGAGGAACGGATTCGTCGCCAGATCAAATTCACTTACAAGATGAGAAAGCATAACGAAAATTTCGTTGGCGTAGGGGCGGGCGTTAATTATTTTTTCCTGCGCCCTTCTAAGCTTTGCGGCAGCAACCATCTTCATTGCCTTGGTAATTTGCTGCGTGCTTTGAACGCCTTTTATTCTTCTCCGTATGTCTCTTAACGTTGCCATCGGTTATGCACGGTCTTTAAATGAAGCTGAAAGCTCTTGTGCAGCTTTCTTAATATTGTTAACCGTCTCATCTGTTAATTGCTTTTCTTTCTTAATCGATTCATAAACACCGCTGTAATTTACTTCGATGTAATCCTGGATCTCTTTCTCAAATTGTTTGACCTCGTGGACAGGGATTTCATCAAGCAGACCTTTGGTCCCGAGGAAAATACTAACAACCTGCCTTTCGACAGGAACCGGCGAATATTGTCCTTGCTTCAGAAGCTCAACAAGGCGTGCGCCCCTGGCAAGTGTACGTTGTGTAATCTTATCAAGGTCTGAACCGAATTTTGAGAAAGCTTCAAGTTCCCGGAATTGAGCTAAATCCGTTCTAAGCGAACCGGCAACTTTTTTCATTGCCTTAATCTGCGCGTTGCCGCCAACACGCGATACAGAGATACCAACGTTAATTGCCGGTCTAACGCCCGCATTGAATAAATTCGATTCAAGATAAATCTGACCGTCGGTAATTGAGATTACGTTAGTCGGGATGTAAGCCGAAACGTCGCCCTGCTGAGTCTCAATAATCGGCAGAGCAGTTAAGCTCCCGCCGCCTAATTCTTCGCTTAATTTGGAAGCTCTTTCGAGCAGTCTTGAGTGAAGATAGAAAACGTCGCCCGGATAAGCCTCGCGTCCCGGCGGTCTTCTAAGCAGAAGCGAAAGCTCGCGGTATGCTGCCGCCTGTTTCGAAAGGTCGTCATAAATAACAAGAGCATGCTTGCCGTTATCTCTAAAAAATTCTCCGAGAGTTGCACCCGAGTAAGGTGCTATAAACTGGAGCGGCGCCGGTTCCGAAGCCGATGCTGAAATTACAGTCGTATAGTCCATCGCACCGAACTCATGAAACTTTGCGACCACCTGCGCAATGGTAGAGCTCTTCTGACCGATTGCAACATAAATGCAGTAAACCGGCTGGATGCCGAGTTTCTTTGCCTCTTCGCTGTGAGTATATTTTTGATTGATTATTGTATCTATTGCAACCGCTGTCTTACCCGTTTGGCGGTCGCCGATAATTAATTCTCTCTGTCCTCTTCCTATCGGAATCATCGCATCGATAGCGGTAATGCCTGTCTGGATCGGTTCTTTAACTCCCTGTCTCTGAATAACGCCGAGAGCCTTTCGCTCAATGGGTAAAAACTTGTTAGTGTTGATAGAGCCTTTGCCGTCGATCGGAAGACCGAGCGGAGTAATAACCCTGCCAAGCATCTCATCGCCAACCGGCATTGAAGCGACGCGCTTTGTTCTCTTTACCGTATCGCCTTCTTTTACTAAAGTCGATTCTCCGAAAAGAACGCATCCAACGCTGTCTTCTTCAAGGTTAAGAACCATACCGAAAACATTATTCGGAAATTCGACAAGCTCGCTTGCCATTACTTTCGAAAGCCCGTAAACACGGGCTATTCCGTCGCCAACCTGTAAAACGGTGCCTACATCATAAACATCAGCCTCGCTCTCAAAGCCGGATAATTGCTTCCTCAATATCGCGGATATTTCGTCAGGTCTTACTTCAGCCATTTTTATTCCTTATTTTAATCGCCATGCGAAAAAATTCTCACTCAATTTAACGATGCGCCGCCTTTCAGGAACTGCGTCTTCAGCAGTTCAAGCTGATGAGTCAGCGAAGCATCAAAAACCGTATCGCCGACCCTTGCAACAAAGCCGCCGATTATTTCTTTATTAATTTTAAAACTCAACCTTGCTTTCTTATTAAGAAATCTTTCAAGATTATTCCTTAGCATCTCAACCTGTTCATCGCTAAAGGCTACCGCAGATGTAACTTCGACATTAACTATTCCAAGCTGCTGGTCCCGGAGTTCCAGAAATATTTTGGATATACTATCGAGAAGATTTTCCCTGTTTTTGCCGACAAGAAATTCAAGGAAGCTCATAGTATCCGGGTTAACCCTGGTTCTAAAAATTTCCTCAAGCACCTTTAGCTTAATGTTCGGTCTTATTACTGGATTCGACAACGCATGAATAAGCTGCCGGTTTGCATCAAGAGTAGAAGCCACAAGCTCAATGTCCCGCGCAATCGAATCGAGCATATTCTTCTCGATTGCAGATTCGAGCAGAGAAGTTGCATACCTTCTTGATACCTTGTAATCGCTCATAAATCAGTTCTTTGTAATTTCACCGATATATTTATTAACGATTTTCTTCTGCATCTCTTCGTTAAGATTTTCTCTCAGAATTTTTTCCGCAGCCTTAACCGCAATTTCCGCAACCTGAGTCTTTAACTCGTCAAGCGCCGCATCTTTCTTCCGCTCAATCTCGCCGGAAGCTTCATCAATCATTTTTCTTGCCTGGTCCCTGCTGTCCTGAAGAATTTGTTCTTTGAGCTTTTCGGCATACTGCCTGCTTTGCTCAACAATCTTTTTCGACTCTTCCTCGGCTTTCGCAAGGCTTGCCCGGTTCTGCTCAAGTACGTTTTGAGCATCGAGTTTTGCCTTCTCCGCTTTATCCAAAGATTCGCGGATAGCATTCTCCCGCTGGTCCAGGGCAGTTAAAATAGGCTTCCAGGCATACTTCTTCAGAATAATGAGAAGAAAGATAAAAGTTACTACAGTCCAGAAGACTACGCCCGGGTCAACGTCAATTATGCTGCCTCCGCCTTCAGCCGCAAGAATAAAAACCGATAAAAACAAACCGGTGATCATAAAATCTATTCCTAATAAGAATTTGAGATTGGCAGGTTATCCCTGCTTAAAAATGCGTAAGAATTACACAGATTTAAATGCTAATAAAATACAAATAACTAATCCGAAAAATGCAATACCTTCGATAAGAGCAGCAGCAATAATCATTGTTGTTCTTATAGGTGCAATTGCTTCCGGCTGCCTGCCCATTGCTTCCATAGCCCTGCCGGCAAGCATTCCGATACCGAGACCGGCACCTATTACTACAAGACCAGCGCCTAATCCGGCACTCAACCAACCTAAATCCATATATTTCTCCTTAATTGTTTTTTATTTTTTTTGAAAATTAATGTTCAATATGCTTAGCCATCCCGATAAAGAGTGCCGTAAGCATTGTGAACACATAAGCTTGTATTAATGCAACCAAGATTTCAAGTATTTCGATAAACAGGGTAAAGCCGACAGAGACCGGCGCTACGTAAATTGTATGCATTATAAAAATCAACCCGAGCAGCGAGAAGATTACAATATGTCCGGCAACCATATTAGCAAAAAGACGAATGCACAATGCAAACGGCTTTGTAAACAGCCCGATCAGTTCAATTACAGCCATAACCGGAATTATAACTGCCGGCATTCCGGACGGCACAAGACTCTTAAAGTACTTTACAGCGCCATGCTGCTTTACTCCCGTATATTGAGTAACAATAAACGATATTACAGCCAGCGACGCGGTGACTGCAATATTCCCGGTTACTACAACCAGGTTCGGAAGCGGTATTAACCCGAACATGTTGCAGAATAAAATAAAGAAAAATAGTGTGAGCATATACGGCATAAAAGGCTCATAGCCTTTACCTATTGCCGGTTTCACAATCTCGTTCTTTACAAAATCGATCATTACCTCGAAGAAGTTTGCCAGTCCCTTGGGAACAAGCGATCTTTTATAGCTTTTAGCGGCAGTTAGTACAAGTATTATAAGAACGGCAGAGACGAACCACATAATAAAGATATCACGCGTGATCGAAATGTCAAAGCCAAATAGCCTTAGGTGAGGTAAATATAAATTGCCCAAAGGACCAAAATTAACGAAGTTCGAATCCATCACGTGATGCATAATCCAGCTAGGGTCACTGTTACCCGGAGCCGCTTTTTTGAGCGTATCCGCCGCAGTTATTGCTTTACTTACCGTTTCGGGCGTCATAAAATCGTGTTAGTTTTCTCTCTTTAGAATGAAAATTATCTCGATAATCAGGTAATATATATAAAAAATTAAGATTGAAAATATAAAACTATTCCTTTTTATATCCAAGAATTTGATGGAAAAAATAATAAGCAAAATAAGTACCACCATCCGGATTGCCATCCCTATAACATACGTCCCGAAGGCTTTATCGAGCGGTTTTGATTCCATCATATCTATAGAAATTACCGCAATTACAAAATTGACGGTAACATATATCGCAGAAAGATTAACTGAGAATAAATCTTTATGTGATATTACTGAAAAATGACGCAGCAGGTATATTATCAGGAACAGTCCAATGACAAATAAGAAGCTCACCTTTAATATTTTGGACCCATACATAGTTATTTCGATTTTAAGACCGTCTTTATAAAGTTATAAAGACCGGCTGTAATTCCTAAAAATGAACAAATAACAATTAATAATGGCTCGGTATTAAATTTCTTATCGAGCCAGTAGCCCAGAAAAGCCATTCCCGTAACGGTAATGGCTAACTGGGAACCTAAACCTAAATATACTATCCACCCCTTATTCGACTCATCATCATCGCCCCGGTTTACAAGTTTCATTTTATTTCCTTAGCCGGAGGGGAAGGCGGCGGAGGCGGATTGAAAACATTTGTTCTTTCCTTTGAGCTCATCGAGCTATTGCCGTCAAATACTGCTCCTTCTTCTACGACCAGAATTTTTGTAAATATGTCACCGTTCAGTATTGACGAGCCCTCCAGAACCACTTTTTCATTTGCCCTAAGAGTCCCTTCAATTTTACCGCCGTGAATTATCATCTGTCCGCTAACCTCGCCTTTTACAAAGCCCGGCTTTCCTACCGTAACATTGCCGCTAACCTGCAGATTGCCGTTAACCGTGCCATCTATCCTAACATTTCCTTTGCTCGTAAGCTTTCCCTCAATTATTACGCCCTCACTAATAATCGTGACTGCATCTTTACCAACGGTTGTTTCCTGGATTTTCAATATAGTATCTCCTTCAATTATTTAAGAATAAATTTACTGGGTTTATTGGCTTTCCGTTTTTCCATATTTCAAAATGAAGATGAGGTCCGGTAGTCATCTCGCCGGAATTTCCGCTCAATGCAATTATCTCGCCTCCGGTTACTATGTCCCGCTGTTTTTTCAATAAAGCAGAACAGTGTTTATAAACAGTAACGTATCCATCCGGATGATTTATAATTATCATATAACCATCTTTAATTGTATAATCCGCAAATACTACATAACCGCTTGCTGCCGCTGCAACAGGCGTTCCTACCTTAGCAACAATATCAATTCCCATATGACCAATATCCGGATTAAAGCCGCGGCTAATAAATCCGATTAACGGTCTTATAAAATAAAATATTTTTTCCGAAGATGCTTGCTTTACCACCCCGAAAGCGGTAAAATCCGAAAAAAAATCCCTGAAAACCGAATAAACATCTCCTCCGTATGGGTTTTTTCTTTTTAGAAGCCGCTTTGAAGCCTTACCCGGCAAGGAATCTACCTTCGCCGAATCACCCGTCATCATAGCTTTCTGAAGGTCCTGATTTGTGGTTCTAAGGTTTTTCAACTGCTCCGTTAAATAATACATTTTCTGATTTAATTCATTCACTAAGCTTTTTTCTGCCGGGCTCAAGCCGTTCCCTGCCGGAAAAATTAAACCTTTAACAGGAGTTAAACCGATTATTAAAAATCCAAGGACAAAAACCACCAACGAATATACGCCGATAATTGTATAAGCTTTCCGGGAAGTTACGTGATGTGTTTTGGATTCTACACCGGCGCCGGTTGGAATAATCAATACGGTATAACTTTTTACTCTCTTAAAAGGATTTATTTTCAGTTTGCTCAAGAACGTCTTTAACATTTTTCAAATTTTTCCATCAAGTCTTTAAATTTTATTTTCCCTTCCCTTAATAGTACCGGAACGCTGTCGCTTAACTCGATTAAAGTGGAAGCTTCATAATAACATTTTTTATCGGTATAGAAGATCGCCCCGACCTCGGCTGCAAATTCTTCAGCAATCAAAGCCGGTTCAACCAGCGGCGGATTGCTGCTTCGGTTTACGCTTGTGGATACCAGCGGCATTTGCAGGTTGCCTATAAGCTTTTGGCAAAAACGGTGGTTCGGAATTCTAAATGCAGCGGTCTCTTCTTTTAATATTTCACCGGTCTTAGAATTTAACGGCAGCACTACAGAGACGGGGTTTGGCCAGATTGAAAGTAAAAAGTCGAGGTGCTTCTCTGATTTTATTTCAATGTACTTCATAAGTACTTCAATGTTGTTCACCAGCATAATATACATTTTCCCGCGGGGTCGTCGCTTTATCTCATCAATCTTTTTGATTGATTCTTCATTAAAGGGATTAGCCCCAAAGCCGTAAATCGTATCAGTCGGATAAATAAAAACCGAGCCCTCTAAAAATAACCTTTCTGCCTGCCGAACTGCCTCATCGAAATTGGTGTCTATATTAATTCTTTCGGCATATTTTATTTCAGTCATCAAGCATCTCCTTTATTTTGGAAATAACAACATCCGGCAGCAGGTTGTAGCCGCACTTAAAATTCTTGACCGGACATTTTTCGTAGCCGTGAATTCCACACGGCTTGCAGTATAAATCATTAAGACTTAAAAATGAACTCCCGCTGTTGTAAGGATAAAATCCGAATTCAGGAACAGTTGAGCAATACAATGTAAGAACCGGAATACCGGCACACATTCCCAGATGGGTCGGAGCGCTGTCATTCGTAATAAGTATTCTTGATCTCTTTAGAAGCTCAACCGTTTCAACCAGCTTAAACATTCCTGCGGAAGAAAATACTTTTCCGCTAAACTTTTCTTTTATTGAATCGATAAGCACCTTCTCTTTTTCGCTTCCTATTAGAATTACCTTAAACGAGTTATCAATTAAAAACTTTGTTATTGCTTCAAAGTATTCAGCGGGATATTTTTTGGTATTCCAGACAGAACCGGGAGCCATCGAAACCAAATTCCCGGAGATATTAATCCCAGAAAGAAATTCTTCTACTTTTTTTCTGCCGGCATCAGTTGGATTTATAACCGGCAAAACTTTCCAGTCCTCATCAGCACCATTGCCGGTAAGCGCCAAATTTCTTCGTACTTCGTGGTGCGACGGGATATACTCAATAAGATTCTTATACACATGCCGAAAGCTTGCATTGCTGAATCCATAAGTCTCCCTCACATTAAGATTCATGACAATAAAAGAACTTCTAAAAGAGCGGTGCGGAGAATATACTCTTGTATAATTATTTCCTCTTAACTCTTTAATGAAATTCCACAGACTGAATAACGATTTATGTTTTCCCTTTTTGTCGAGAACAATAACATTGCCTACAGAAGGCGATGCAGAAAATATTTCCGCGGTAGACGGAATACATACCACGTCAATATTGCAGCCCGTAAACTTTGCTTTCAGCCTTTGAAGCATCGGCAAGGTCAGAATTGCATCGCCTATAAAAGCGGTTTGTATGACTAAAATATTTTCCATTACTAAATCAATACTTCCATCTCTTGTGCATCCAGAGCCATTGTTCCGGGTATCTGCGGACTATACTTTCAAGGTAATTTGTCAGCCTCTGATTTATTTCCGTTACTTTTCCCTCATAATCTTCCGGCAAATTATCCATACATATTTCATAAAACTCGGAATAGTAAGAATTATCCGGCTGCCTGATCGAAATTCCATAGAGAATTGGTGCGCCGGTCTTTAAAGAGAGAACCGCAGGTCCGGAATAAACTGCGGCTCTTCTTCCGAAAAAGTTTACTTTGTCTCCGTCCGAAGGACCACGCTGATCGGCAACCATGGCGACAATGTTTTTGTCCTTTAATTCTTTGTAAACCTGTCTGATAGAAATTCCGAGCGGCACTATTCTATTCCCCCACTTACATCTTACTTTATCCAGCCAATCGGTTACAAGGACATTCCTTTGAGATTTAACAACAACCGAAAACGGAACGCCGGTCTGCAGTGCAATTGAAACCGCCATATATTCCCAGTTGCCAAAGTGAGCCGATAATAAGATCACGCCATTCTTCTCTTCATACTTGCTTTTTATCAGGTTTACGTTGGGACATTTTACCGCGTTATAAGCTTCCTCTCTACTCATCCAGGGCAAGTACAAAATTTCGATCAATGCAGCGGCAAAGCTTTTATAGCTGCCGAAGGCAATTTTTTTTATCTTTTTTGAATCGAGCTCCGGGAAGGCTTTTGTTAAATTTTCAATGGTTGTGTTTTTTCTTATCGGTATAACGTAATAAAAAATGAAAGCTAAAATTGTTGAAAATTTTCTGGAAAGCCTTAGACCCAAAATTTTAAAAAGAGTACTGAAACCTGAAAATATTATGTACTCAATTTTATCAGCCATCAAGCATACAAGCAAAAGTTTTTTATTCCGAAAGGATAAATTAAGGAAATGACGGAATTAATGGAAACAGAATCTAAAAATTAAATATGGAAAAAGATTTGACTATGCATGATAAAAAGGTATAAGGTATGGCTCTTTGCTGTCCATACCTTATACCTTTTACCTTTAAGCTAATATCCCTGCGAAATCCTTTGCTGCCAGTTGCTGTCGCTGTATTCTCCCCGTGCAGTAGAATTGACAAGTTGATAATCGGAAAAGCCGGTTAAGTCCGCAAAGACGAATAGAACACCGCCTTGAATATTATTATAGTGCCAGATTTCGTAAGGCTTGGAGTTGGTTTCATTCGGATAACGGTCAACCTCACTCGGCTCGCCATACATAAGCAAGACTCTTCCCCGGTCGGTTTTCCAGCCGGGTTTGTACATTGTTCCGAATTTTTCATTTGCCTCATGTACCCTCTTTATATAATTCTGGTAGGTAACCTGCACATCTTTATCAGGATTATTACCGCGTTTTTTCCAGAACTGATATAAGAATTCTCTTTTAGCATCAACGCCGTCTATCTTTTTATATTGTGAAATATCAGCGGACGTCGCAATATATTTTGATTCGGCAAAAAGGTTATCACATTCATCGCCCGTTAGTATGCCGAATACACTTGCAAGAGCATCTACATGCTGCGTCTGCACTGTATCAACGCTCTTTATTGCCGGGTTGTAAATAAAGAATCTTTTCGTAGTAGAACTGTTAAGGTTATCGAGGCTGTCCATCATTGTAATCTTCATAGAATATGTATCTGTGGGATAACTTACTATAACTACCGAGCCTACCTCGACTCTTGATGGAATTCCTCTTACAATTTCTTTGGTTTTGTTGAAGAAAACTTTTCCCTTACTGTTATAAACCAGGCAGTTCAACTTTAAAGGAGTGCCTGATTTCGGACCCTTGTTTTCATAGATCTCACAGTAATAAAAAACTACGGGCACCTTCTGCCCGAAAACAAGTGTCGGCATCGGTGTAATTTCAAATGTATTCTTATAAAACATTGAAGTCTTGTTATCACTGTTCGGTATAATTCTGGATGCAAGCTGAATATCGCTTATAGCCTCATCATCATTTCGAAAAGGACTGACTCTAATGTAATCCGAAATTAGCTTCTTATTATTAGGATTAAACTGATCATCAACGCTGATGGTACATTTATAGACGCCGGCAGGTATATCAAAATTTAATTCTCCTACCAGTGCGTTAGACATGATTTCCGTAGTATCGACAGGATATTTAAGCATCCACTTTTTGTCCACCGCAGGCTTGCCGGTAGCGGTATCTACAATCGATACGCCAAGCGATCCCTCCATATAATTTTTATTATCTATTTTTTTTATGGTTAATTGCGATTGGTCAATTGAATAGTAGACCTCTACAAAATTTGATACAGAATCGTATTCAAATTGAGCATAATCGTAGTCAAAAAGATTCGTATTTTGCTGGGAATAAGAAATCGAAATGAATCCCGCTGCAACCAGCGTTGTGAACAGTAATTTTAATTTCATGACGGGCTTTATCTGATATTTTAAAAAAGTTAAATATTTTTATAGTTCTTTCTACCGGTGGAAAAAGATATAGTTCCACTTCGTTTTTCTATCAGGTTCAAATTACTATAACCCTTTTTATTAGTCAAGAGTTAAAACTATCCGGCATCGTTACAATGCCGGATACTCTGCTTTATAATTTAACTGAAAAGACGCTGTGCACGCCGGAAATAGACGAAATAGAGTTCAGGACAACCTTGGTAATTTCGCTGTCTACGTTTATTACCGTTAAGGCTTCTTTACCGGCTTCAAACCTTCCTAAGGATAACCCGGCAATATTTATATTAGCCTCTGCAAGAATTTTCCCGACGTTTGCAAGCATGCCCGGCTTATCAATGTTGTAATAAAACAACATATAGCCTTCGGGCTTTAGTTCAAGATGATATTTATCAATATAAACAATCCTCTTCTCATTATTCCCGAAAACAGTTCCAGCAAGCGAGCGCTGTTCCTTGTCGGTAATAAATTCTACAGTCATCAGGTTGGCATAATCTACATTCGCGCCGCTCTTGGTTTCATTTACCACAACTCCCATTTCTTTTGCAAGGAAGGGTGCATTTACAAGATTAACACCGGCTGATAATTTCTGCGAAAGGAAGCCTTTCAAAACTGCGGTTGAAAGAAGAGCAGTATAATTGTGAAGAAGCTCCCCGCCGTAATTAATGTTTATCTTTTTTAGCTGACCTTTGTTCAACTGCGAATGAAGAAGCCCGAGACTTTCTGCCAGTTGAACGTAAGGTATCATCTCTTCGCTGCTGCCGGCTGCAATTGCGGATGCATTTACCGCGCCGCGCACTCCTTTGTTGTTAAACATATCCACAATTTGGTCAGCGATTTGGACAGCTACTTTTTCCTGTGCTTCTTCAGTTGACGCGCCGAGATGCGGCGTGGTTACTATCTTAGGATGCTGGATAAAAGGTCCGCTAAATTCCGGCGGCTCAGTTACATATACATCGAAAGCAGCGCCGGCAACTTTCCCGGAATCAAGAGCCTTAAGCAATGCCGCTTCGTCGATGATCCCTCCGCGTGCGCAATTGATGAACCTGACACCGTCCTTACATTTAGCAATGGTTTTGTCATTTATCATATTCCTTGTTTCATCATTTAACGGAACATGAACGGTAATAATATCTGATTGAGAAAAGACAGTATCAAGGTCAACGAGCTTAATCCCTAATTTTACGGCGACATCTTCGGACAACACCGGGTCGTACCCGATAACATTCATTCCAAATGCTTTGGAACGTATTCCAACCTCGCGACCGATTTTTCCAAGCCCGATTATTCCAAGAGTCTTTGCCTGAAGCTCGGTGCCTTTGTATTTTTTCCTGTCCCACTTCCCGGCTCTTAATGATTGATTAGCCTGTGCAACGTTGCGGCACATCGAAAGCATCAAAGCCATCGTATGCTCTGCCGTTGAGACAGTGTTGCCGCCCGGCGTATTCATTACGATAATGCCTTTGCGCGTTGCCGCTTCAAGATTGATGTTATCAACTCCCGCGCCTGCTCTTCCGATTACTTCCATATTGTCCATCAGCTCAATCAGGTCAGGTGTAACCTTGGTTTCGCTGCGGACAATCAATCCGTTGTAATCTTTAATTACTTTTTGAATTTCTTCTTTCGGCATCCCGGGCTGATACTTTACCTCGTACCCGGCGGCTTCTAAAATTCCCGCACTTTTTTTATCTACTGCATCTGTTATTATTATCTTCTTCATTTCTCTCCAAATGATTTATGTCAAAAAAATTTATAAAGCTGAATTCAGCTTCTGAACTAACTGCGACTTCGGCACTGCACCGATAATAGTATCCTTTATTTTCCCGTCTTTAAAAATCAACAATGTTGGAATGCTTCTAACGCCGTAGCGGATGGAGGTTTCCTGGTTTTCATCAACATCAAGCTTTCCTATCTTAACTTTTCCATCGTATTCATTTGCAAGTTCTTCAACAATAGGCGCAATCATGCGGCATGGACCGCACCATGTTGCCCAAAAATCAATAAGTACCGGCTGGTTTGATTTTATAACTTCGGTATCAAAATTATCATCTGTAATTGTAATAGGTTTCATTCTTTTCCTTTTAAATATTTAAAATTGATTTATCTTCGCCCGGATTCTGTCCTACAAACTGTACAACGTCCTCGCCGCCGTCTGCGTGTACTATTCCGCCTGAAATCCATTCTCCGCCGTCTTTGCACAGGAGTGAAATTACTTTAGCTACTTCATCAGGAGTAGTCAATCTGTTCCTCGGATTTTTTCTTTTCGCAACTTCAATCATCGGAACATTGCCCGGAATTTTTCTTAATGCGGGCGTATCGGTTACGCCAGCCATTATAGCATTTACTGCAACTTCCATGTTTCCAAGCTCAGTTGAAAGCTGGCGCACGTGAGATTCCAGAGCAGCCTTAGCGGCAGATACCGCTCCGTAGAACGGAATGGCAGTGTGCCCACCGGAACTCGTCATAGCAAAAATCCTTGCCTTTCTTTCAAGCAGATTATTCGCAACTAAATCCTGGGTCCAGTAGACCAGCGAATGAGCCATTACATCAAGCGTCATTTCCATTTGAGCTTTTGTAATCGCCTGCTCATCATTAATTGGCACAAAAGGTTTTAACGTTCCGAAAGCCAGTGAATGGATTAATACTTTTACAACCGGATTGCCACCGGAAATTTTTTTTATCTCTGAAATGATTTCTCCTCTTTTAACTGCATCGGCAGCGTTAACGTTAAAGAAGTGAGCCTGAGAACCTGTAGCCTTAATATCGCTGATTATCTTCTCAACATTCGGCATTGTTGCCTGCCTGTCAAGATG